>CBFGRG010000320.1:0-4589 GCA_965651105.1 uncultured bacterium
GTAGTATCAGGCAGTTTTTCTGTTGACTTTGTCAACATCTGCATGTATAATTGCAAGCGTATTCCCCAGGGTATCCATCACGTCGCTTCGGCCGCGTCGACGACCCTGGGGTTCTTGTTGTCCAGATTCTGGAGGCTACCACATCATTTGAGTGGGGCAGTTGGTCGTTAGGCCGTGTGACGAATTCGCGCATCTGGGCAAGTGCTTGCGGATTCCGTTGGTGCGAGCCGCTACGCGGATGGCGTGGATGCCATTGTTGAGCGGTTACCCCAGACGGTGACGTGGTGACCGTGGCGCTCGCCGGACCAGACGCGCTCGGTGCAGGTGTGACGCAGCAGGTTCTTCCAGAGCTGGGCGTGGGCAAAGGTCTCCTCGTCGGCGCTGAAAACCTCGAACACCGACCGCGAGGCGACCAGCACCAGCTTTCGCTTCGCCCGGCTCATCGCCACGGTCAGTCGGCGCGGATCGAGCAGGAATTCCCCGTTGGCCAGCACGTAGTCGCGGTCGCTCTCGGTTGCGCCGATCAGGATCGCGGTGCGTTCGCCGCCCTGAAAGCGCTCGACCGTGTCGACTGCCGTCACCACGGCCTCATCGAGATCGCTGAGCGGACCCATCAGGCGCGCCAGCTCATCCTGCAGCGAGGCGCGCTGGGCCCGGTGCGGCACGACGACGCCGAGGCCGTCGCGCGCATCGAGGTTGAAGGCGCGCGCATCCGCCAGCGTGGTCAGCACCGGCGCCATCAGCCGCCGCTCGAAGTCGTTGCGAACCTGGCTGCTGGTTTCGTCGTGGACGACCACCGTGAGCGGGTGTTCCGGCGCGAGCACAGCGGCAATGAAATCGTCCGAAATCGGATGGTCCGAAAGAAGGTCATGTCTGTTCGAGTGGTAGGCGATGCCGTCGTGGACGTAGATCTCGCGGCGCAGGAACTCGGCCATGTCGGCGTGCAAGCGGAAGCTTTCGGCGAAGCGAATGATCGGCGGCTCCAGCGCCATCAGTGCGAGGAAAAGCGACTCGTAGGTGCGGAACTGCCGGAATGAGCGGCGCGGCTCGGTCGACCAGTCGTGCTGGACGATGGGAGGCATCTGGCGGTGGTCGCCGACGACGATCACGTTTCCGGCCGGTCCCAGCGGCAGCGCCGCCATGATCGCTTCCGGCAGGCTCATCTGCGAAGCCTCGTCGAGCACGAGGCAGTCGAACAGGTGGTGCCCGAAGAGATCCTTCGATCTCCACTGATCGGTGATCAGGCTGTAGACGCTGCCGGGTGTGCCGGCCGCCACCAGCCATCGATTGCCTTGCAGCCGATCGACCGCCTTCGGCTGTCCGTCGGCCCGTGCCTTGTCGCTCGGCACCGGCGTCACTCCGGCGGGAACATCGCCCTTCGGGCGCAGCCGGTAGAGCGGCAGGTGCAGCAGGCGCTCGTCGAAGAACTCCCGCATGAGCGCCGGGTGCGTGGCCCACCTCCGCGCGAGCTCGGCCTGCGCCTCGGCGACGTTCTGCAGCAGCACGTCGGTGGCCGCGTGGGTCTTGCAGCTGAGGAGGACGCGGAAGTCGCGATTGGCCGCCATCGCGCCCTGGATGCGGGCGAGGATGGCAAAGGCAGTCGAGTAGCTCTTGCCGGTGCCGGGTGGCCCCTGCACGAGCAGCAGCGGCGTGGGCCCGTGCCCGCCGATGAATTCGCGCTTGCCCGCTTCGAAGTCGTGCATCACCCCAGCGGTATGGAGGGCATCGAGCCCGGCGAGGAAGCGCGCCTGGCCGGCGACGGCCGCGTCGGACCAGTCGGGATCGGGCCGCTCCTTGCCGGCAAGGATGTCGTAGAGGGCGTTTTCGCCGCCCTCCTTCAGTCCGCCGATCATGGTGTGGGAGCGGCCGGCGTTGATGTTGTTCGGGTTGGCGTCGAGGGTATAGGTTTCGCCGGGTTCGAGCGGGCGCTCGTTGTCGGCCATGGTGCTGAAGCTGTAGCCCGCCGGACCGCCGCCGCCATGACCGTTCATCTCGACCACGGCCCATGCGCGCGTTGCGCGACCATCGTCGTCTCGTTCGATGTCGAAGTGATCGAGCGTACAGCGCATGCCATAGAGCAGCTGCTTGACGGTCGGCGTGAAGCGGTACTGCTCGGCTTCGGGCAGCCGGCTATCGACCGTCCAGCGCGGAAAGATCACCAGCCAGGATCCATCGCGGATCGTGGTCAGGCGCAGGGCCTCCTCGAGATCGCAGGCAACGTCGTCGGTGGTGATCCGCAGGCGAAAGCGCATCCCCTCGTTCGACCATGCGCTCTTTTCGCGCTGGTCCTTCGGCAGGCGGATTTGTTTCGCGTCGGGATGCTCCTCCCGCCACTTCGCGCGCAGCTCCTCGCGCAGCACGCGGCGGCGGGCGTTTTCGCGATTCTGGCTGGCGATGCCCGGCTCCTGGTCCTCCTCGAGGTACTGGACGATGAGCGTGGTGCCGGCAAGCACGCGCTGTTCCGGATCGGGCAGGCGCTCGCGCTTCCACGTCGCCAGCTCGACGTGGCGCTCGATGGTGACGAACTCATCGAGCGCGTGGGCAAGCGTGCGAGCAATCTCCTCGAAGTCGGCGAGATCGGGCAGGTCGAACTCGCGTTGGGAGGTCTGCTTGTTGCCGGTGAAGTCGCGGGCGATGTGCTCCATCGCCTCCAGCCGGCGAGCGTGAAAGCCGCGCAGCAGCTCAGGCGTGGCCTGGCGATAGTGGCGGAAGGGGTCGTCCCCCTCCTCCGACTCCGGCAGCTCGCCCCAGGCGACGTAGGCGTACTCCAGCGGGATCTGGCTGTTGAAGCGAGCGCGGCTGGTGAACCAGCCGTCGATACCGGGGATTTCGGTCGATCCTTCGGGAGGCGCGTCGAATTTTCCCCAGAAATCGAACTGGCGCGCGCGGAAGATCCGCCGGTACGGCTCGGGCGCGTTCCAGTCGAACTTCAGGAACGCCGCGACGGACTGGAGCGACTGGCAGACCATCGGGTAGTTCTTGTGCTCGCGAATCTCCTGCTCGAGGTAGCTGGCGATCGGTGAGTCGTAGGCGGCGAGCTGGGTGACGAAGTCGTAGAGCGCGGTCGCGCCGAGGATGGTGCTGGCGTGGCGGGCGAGGCCATCGAGCAGCACCTGCTGGGCGAGCCCGTTGACGAAGACGAGGTGGATCGGCGCCCTGGCCTCGCCGTCCGCATTCGGCGCGGCGACCTCGACGATGGCCCGCAGTGTCTCGGTGATCCAGTCGACGAAGAGCGCCTGCTCGCGCTCGTCGGAATCGGGCGGTCCCTCAGTGAGCCGGACGATGCTTCGGCGGCGTTGCGGTGTTTCGCGGCCTCCCTCGCGGCCGACGACGAGCGCGCCGAGCATGTAGATTCGGTCGAGCAACTCGTCGTGCTGGGCGTCGAGATAGATGGTGACGAGATTGGGATTCTGCTCGGCGTCGCTGTAGGGCAGCGAGCTATAGCCGGATTTGGGAATCCAGGAAATCGCCTCGATCGAGCGGTCTTTCCAGCCCGCGTACCGGAGCGCCCGGTGGATCAACTCGTCGAGTCGCGGCCCGACCGGCCACGTCGCGGCCAGCGTGCGGCAGGTCGCCTCGCGGCCCGGAGTCGGGACGAGGGAGATGGCCGGCCGCTGCCTGCCATCAGCGTAAGTGATGCCGCCGCGTTGCAATGTCTTGAGCGCGGCGAGCTCCCGGGTTGTGCGGATGCCGGCGCGCTTCAGGCTGTGCTTGTCCTGTTCGGTCAGGTGCGGCAACAGCGAGAGATCGTCGTCGACGGCGCTCTGCTTCATGCAGAACTCGTTGTAGAGACACCCGTCGCACTTGTAGCCCAGGTGAAAGGGAATGTCGTCGAAGTCGGTTTCCAGCAGCCGCCGGGCGGTCGAATCGTCGCCGGTGACGAGATCGTGAACGGAGCCGAGGTAGGCGTCGATGTCTGTGACGCGGTCGAGCAGGCCGGCGGAGGTGCCGAAGGTGGCTTCGGCGTCGGCGCGTTGGGCGTCCTGCGTCTCGCGGTCCTCGGCCGGCGTCAGCAGCGATTCGCGCGCTGGCCCGCGGTAGAGGATGGCGAGATCGATGGCGTCGTGGGTGATGCCGCTCCCGGCGAGCAGGGTGGCGAGCATCTCGTGATAGAAGGCGACCTGGAGGCGGTGCTCGACCTTGCTGGCGGTGCTGCTCTTGATATCGGCGATGAGCAGTCGGAGCGACCCATCGGCATCGCGCTCGACACGGAGGAGATCGAGGTCACCTCTGAGGCGCCAGCCGGCGATGACGGCCTCGAGGCGGGGCTGGAAGAGGATATGGGTCTCGCCAATTGGGACCTGTTCGATCAGCTCGATCAGGTGGTCGTTGTCGTTGGTCGCGTGGACGATGCGGCGGCGTTCGGCGGTGAACCGGTAGGTGGGAAAGCTCTGGCGCGCGTCGATCTCAACCTGCTCCTCCAGCGCAGCGCCGGAACGGGTCAGGATGGGCGAGACCTCCTGCCGAGCGACGTCGTACTGGTGGAGGAAATCCGACCCCTCGGCACGCTCGCGCAGGCGCAGGCGCAGATAACGCTCGCACTGGTCGAGGCGGACGAACTGGGAGATGTCGGTGGGTGAGATCGATCG
>CBFGRG010000321.1:0-4576 GCA_965651105.1 uncultured bacterium
ACAACTATACACCGTACAGGTATTCTGCTGAACTGTACGGTGTATAGCTACGACGCGAGTTGCCCCGTACCCGTGCACATCGCTCCGGCACTCGCGCACGAACGAGGACGATGTCAATGCATCTGAACATCGATCAGGCTCCGTTGGAAATCAGTCCCGGAACCGCTGGGCGCTTCCGGGCGATCGGCGGCCGCATGCTCGCCGGCGGCGCTATCGCGTACATCCTGCATGTCGTGATGCGCTCGATGCTGACCGCCGGTGTGGATCCCGTCGACTCGGCGCAATCGACCCTCTGGGTACCAGTCAACGCGCTCGGCGCGGTCGGTGCCACCCTGGTGCTGCTGAGCCTCCCCGCGATGTACAGGCGTCTGGCAGGCCGCGACAGCGCGCGCGGTTTGCTTGGGTTCGGCCTGCTCGCCACGTCATGGACGTTCTTCGGCGTGTTCCTCAGTCTCTACGGCGCGATCGTCATGCCGTGGCTGGCCAACCAGGCTCCTGAGCTTCTGGCGGGTTCGGCGCCCACCCCCACCGCGTTCACCGTCGCCTTCGCGCTCGGCCTGCTGGCATGGCTGGCTGGCACCGTTCTCCTCGCGATTCCCTTCCTCAACGGAGAATCGCGTCCGCGCTGGATCGGCTTCATGCTGCCTGGCTCGGCACTCTGGTTTCTTGTCGGCTCATTCTTGATCGCCCCGGATGGTCCGGCGAACACCCTGGCCCTCAACCTGATCTCCAACCTGGGTCCGGTGCTGCTCCTGGCCGCACTCGGCTGGCTCGGCTGTCGGCGGTGGATCGACATTCGATCAGACTGACCACCTGTTGACATGACTCCCCTCACATCGGTACACTGGCCGGTAAATTATCCACATAAGCTCTTCCGTTATCGGACCCGCCGCACGGTACGATGACGAAGCCGGGATGGATTTTCCGGCCAGGCGATGGGACCCTTCGCGATCATTCGCGGACGTACGCCGTTCGACAGACAGGACCACTGTCTCCAGGCGAGCGGCACTTGCAGGCGTGACACGACTCTCCGTCAGCCGGCGAGTTGCGCGCGCAACGGTGAGGAGTGACGATGCGCACCTCCAGCACTTCCGGGTCCTCGAGCCGACGCCAGTTCATCCGCCGCACGGCCGGCGCCGGAACTGCCGCTTTCGCCGCGCCGCATATCCTCGGCGGCGCGACACGGGCAGCGGCGCAAACGCCCTCGGCCACCGAGGGCGAGATTCCGCGCGAGCCATCGTCCGCGACGGTCGATGGCGCCCTGCGTATCCTGTTGGCAGACGACTTCCATCCGGACCACAACGCATTCATGCGGTCGGAGCTCGAGGCCTACGCGGAGCTCAACGGCTGGGATATCGAAATCACCGATGTCGCCGGGTACATCGGCGGCGGCGACCTCTTCCAGAAGCTTCTCGCCAGCGTCCAATCCGGCGATTCTCCGGACCTGCTGCTGCACACGCCATCCGTGCGGAACTTCGTCACCCTCGGGCTGGTGCAACCTGTCGACGACCTCGTCAACGAAGCGATCGAAGCCTATGGCGACGTGATCCCCGGCGCCGTGTTCAGCTCAACGGTCGACGACACCTGGTACGCGGTGCCCTTCTTCACCCGCTCGGGCGGCTACTACGTGCGACAGGACGTCTTCGAAGAGAACGGCATCGACATCATCGAGGGAACCGAGTACTACGAAACCATGCGCGAGACCGCGCTGGCGATCTCCAAACCCGACGAGAACATGTGGGGCTGGGGCGTGACGGTGAACCGCTCGGGCGACGGCAACGCCGTCGTCCAGAACGTCCTCTTCCGGCATGGCAGCCACCTGCAGGACGAGTCCGGAGACATCGTCACCTTCAACTCGCCGGAAACGGTCGAAGGCCTGAGGTGGCTGGCGGCAACCTACACGGAAGACCAGTGGGCGTCGATGCTGCCACCCGGTGTCCTGGCCTGGACCGACACCAGCAACAACGAGGCGTTCCTGGCCGGCCAGATCGCCATCACCCAAAATGCGGGCACGATGTACGCGAAGGCTGTCCTCGACCAGGTCCCCTTCGCCGATGACATCGCGTTCATCCCGTACCCGAGACGGATTTCCGACGATGCGCGCCTCGATTTCATGAGCGACGGGATGCGGTTCTATCTCATCACCGACGCGAAGAACCCGGAAGCGGCATCCGATGTGATCCGCCACTTCCTGACAACACCGGTGCAGGAGCGCGTCTGGACAATCTCCACCGGCTACGCGCTGCCGTCCTACGCCTCCGGTGCGGACAGCCCGATCATCACCGACAACCCGAACGGGGCGCGCGGCATGGAGATCGCCCTCACCGACACCGGCTTTTACGGTCTCGCCTGGCCGGGCCCCGTGAACGAACCGATCGGCTCGATCGGCGAGGGCGTCTTCTTCACCGACATGATGTCGGAGGTCATCCAGGGACGGTCCGCCGAGGAAGTCGCCGCCGACTACCACGACCAGTTCGTCCAGATCTACCAGGACTTCGGCTACCCCGGCGAGTAGGCCCTCGCAGGCACGTCAGGCGCCGGGCCGACCCTGGTGTCGCGTCCGGCGCCTGCTGTGTTCCCCAAACGTTGAGGAGGGTCGAATGGCGATCCGCACCATCCCTCGGACACTGCAGGTCGCGGCCCCGACCCGGACCGCGAGCGTCCTGAAGCGATCGAAGCGCTTTCTGGGCCGCGACTGGCCGGTGGCGTATATCTTCATCGCGCCACTCGTCATCCTCCTGTTCGGCCTGATCGCCTACCCCCTGATGCGCGGGGTCATCCTCAGCTTCTACAACTACACCGGCATCACCAACCGGGGCTTCGTCGGTCTCGACAACTACGAGCGACTGTGGTCAAACCGGCAGTTCCGCTCCTCGGTCTGGATCACGGTCCAGTACGCGACGATCGCCGTCTTCTTCAAGTTCTGGATCGGGTTGATCGCCGCGCTGCTGCTCCACCGCAAGAACCTCCGCTTCCGCAGCGTTTTCACGGGGCTCGTGCTGCTGCCGTGGGTTATCCCCGACATCGTCGCGGCCCTGACCTGGCGCGGCATCTACGACCCGATCTTCGGCGGCCTGAACCAGCTGCTGATCAAGCTGGGGCTGATCGACAAGGGTATCGCCTGGCTGGGAGACTTCGACCTCGCCCTGCCCTCCGTGATCGCCGTCAATGTCTGGAAGGGCGTCCCCTTCTTCACGATCGTCCTGCTGGCCGGATTGAAGGCGCTCGACTCGGAGCTTCTCGACGCCGCCGCGGTCGACGGCGCCGGCGCCTGGCGTCGCTTCGTCGACATCATCCTCCCCGGCCTGCGCTACGTGATTATCGTCGGGTGCCTCCTCTCCCTGATCTGGACACTGAACGCCTTCGGCCAGGTCTTCCTGCTCACCGGTGGCGGACCAGGTGGCGCGACCCGGCTCTTCTCGATCCTCGCCTACGAGTTCGCGATTGCCGGCCTGCGCTACAGCGCGGGTGTGGCGGTGGCGATGTCCATCGTGCCGGCGCTGCTGCTGCTCATCATCATCCTCGGGCGCTACATGCAGGGTGACCCGGATGCGACGGATGAGCGCGGCAACCCCCTGAACCGCCTGGGCGCCCTGCTGAGCTGGCCGTTCGCCATCGTCCTCAAGGGACTGCTCTGGGTGCTGACCACGGTCGGCGACGCGGTCGACGCCGTCCTGGGCAGGGGCATGGGGCTCCTCGCCCGCGCCTACTCGCGCGGGAATCCCGAGCGGGAGCGGTCGTGGCAGCAGCTGACGCGCCGGCTGGGCAACATCGGCGCATACGCCGCGCTCGGCGTGCTGCTGGTGTTCCTGCTCTTCCCCTTCTACTGGGTCATCGTCACGGCCTTCAAGACCGACGAGCAGATGCGGACCTCCGAGTCGGTCTTCTGGCCGTCGCCGTGGACGGTCGAGCACTTCGACTACATGGTGACCGAGACCGATTTCCCGCGCTGGTTCCTGAACACCGCGGAGGTCGCGCTCGTCTCCTGCTTCCTCTCGGTGATCGTCGGCGCGCTCGGCGCCTACGGGCTGGTCCGGCTGCGGTGGCGAGGAGCGAGCTTCCTTTCAACCGCCATCCTGTTCGCCTACCTGATGCCGACCGTGATGCTCTTCATCCCGCTCTATCGGATCTTCACCGAGCTGCATCTGGTCAACACCCTCGGCGCCCTGATGATCGCCTACCCGACCTTCGGGCTGCCGTTCGCGACCTGGCTGCTGATGGGCTACTACCGCTCGCTGCCGCGCGAGCTGGAAGAGGCCGCCCTGATCGACGGCGCCAACTACTTCCAGGCGTTCTTCGGGGTCATCCTGCCGCTGATGAAACCGGCGTTGATGGCGGTCGCGCTCTTTGCGATCACGGCGGCCTGGGACGAGTTCCTGTTCGCCTTCGTCTTCATCAACTCCGAAACGCGCTTCACCCTGTCGGTGGGCCTGCGCAACATGGTCACCGGGGACATCTTCCCCTGGGGCCAGATGTTCGCGGCGAGCATCATGACCACCATCCCCGTGGTGGTGATCTACATGCTGGCGCAGCGCTTCATGATCGCTGGCCTCTCCGCCGGCTCGGTCAAGGGGTA
>CBFGRG010000322.1:0-4554 GCA_965651105.1 uncultured bacterium
GCGGAGGCGGCAGGTCGCCACGTTGGAGCCCGCTCGTGCTCGGCACGAGACTTGCGAAACCGTTTTCGCATAGTCAACCGAACGAAGATCGCCGGTGGGCGCAATGCTCCCGCGTGCCGGCCTCACCAATATTCACGGCTGCGAGAGGTGCCATCAGGCACGCCCTCCCATTGGCACAAGCGATGCACTGCCGCTTTCCGCCGTGAGTCCGTCGACGACCGGACAATGCACTGCCAGATCGAGGAGCCAGGCATGGCCGAGCGAGCGCCCAGCGGGAATGGATCGACCAACCGTGGCGCCAGTGCGCGTGGCGGTTGGCTGCGGCTTGCGATGCTCCTCGTCGCGGGGGCACTCGCCGGCGGCGGGGCTGCCGGCACGGCGACTGGGCAGTCGATGCTGGAGCCCGCCAGCCGAAGCGCTCAGCGAGTGACCGATCTGTGGTGGCTGATGTTCTGGCTGGGCACGGTTGTGTTCCTGCTGGTGATGTTGTTGTTCCTCTTCGCCGTCACGCAGGGTCGACGCGACGACAGTCAACGAGGTCTCGATCGGGGGCGGCGACAGTCGTTTGTGATCACCGGCGGCGTGATCATGCCGCTTATCGTGCTGGCGGTCGTGTTCGGCGCCACCCTGAGAACGATGTCCGGCCTCGCCGACGACCGATCGTCGAACGACTGGACGGTCGAAGTGGTCGCTCATCAGTACTGGTGGGAGGTCCGGTATCCCGATCAGGACGTCGTCACCGCCAATGAGATCCACATCCCGGTCGGCGAGCCCGTCGAATTCCGGCTCACCTCGGCCGATGTGATCCACTCCTTTTGGGTGCCCGAGCTCTACGGCAAGGTCGACATGATGCCCGGCACCACCACGTCATTGACGGTCACCGCCGATGAAGCCGGCCGGTTTCGCGGGCAATGCGCCCAGCTCTGCGGTGTACAGCACGCCAACATGGCGATGTATGTCGTGGCGCAGGAGCCGGAGGAGTTCGCGTCGTGGCTGGAACACCAGCGCCAGCCGGCCAGCGAGCCGACGGAGGGCTCCGTGATCGCGCGGGGTGAAGAGGTCTTCATGAGCTCCTCGTGCGTGTACTGCCACACCGTGCGCGGCGCCAACCCCGCCGCTTCCGAGTTCGGACCGGACCTCACGCATCTCGCCAGCCGGGAGACGATTGCCGCCGGAATCCTCGACAACAACCAGGGGAATCTCGCCGGGTGGATCCTCGATCCCCAGCACCTCAAGCCCGGCAACCAGATGCCAGCCACGAATCTTTCGTCCGAGGAGTTGCTGGATCTGCTCGCATACCTGATGAGCCTGGATTAGGGGAGGTCTCGGTGGAGGCGGAGAGCAAGCTCGACATCCTGCATCGAACCTGGGACCGGCCGCCGGGCGTGATCGGGTGGTTGAGTCAGGTCAACCACAAGGCGATCGCGATCCGCTATATCGTCACGTCATTCGTTTTCTTCGCACTCGCCGGTGTTGCCGCGCTGTTGATGCGGACGCAGCTCGCGCAGTCAAACCAGACGTTTTTCAACGCCGACACCTACAACCAGCTCTTCACCACCCACGGTACGACGATGATGTTCCTCTTCGCCATTCCGGTGATGGAGGCGGTGGGCATGTACATCGTGCCGCTGATGATCGGCTGCCGCGACATGGCCTTCCCGCGGCTCAACGCATTCGGCTACTGGGTGTTCCTGATCTCCGGTGCCACGGTCTGGATCGCGCTGTTCGCCGGCCACGGACCCGACGCGGCCTGGTTCAACTACGTGCCCCTCGCGTCGAAGGAGTACTCCTCCGGGATCGGCATCGACATCTGGACGACCGCGATCACCTTCATGGAAATCGCGACCCTGGTCGCCGCGGTCGAGATGATCGTGACAATTCTCAAGCAGCGCGCGCCAGGTATGTCGCTCAATCGCATGCCGCTGTTCGTCTGGGCGATGCTGGTGACATCGTTCATGATCATTTTCGCCATGCCGACGGTGATGCTCGCCAGCGTGATGCTGGCGCTGGACCGCATGGTCGGCACGCACTTCTACAACGTGCTCCAGGGCGGCGACCCACTTCTCTGGCAGCACCTGTTCTGGGTGTTCGGTCATCCCGAGGTGTACATCGTCCTGCTTCCGGCGCTGGGCATGATCTCCACCATCGCGGCGACCTTCGCCCGACGCCCCAATGCCGCCTACACGCTGGTCGCCGTCTCGCTGGTGGCGATCGGGTTTCTCAGTTTCGGGTTGTGGGTGCATCACATGTTCACCACGGGCCTGCCGTGGATGAGCCTCAGCCTGTTCACGGCGGCCAGCATGGTGATCGCGATCCCGAGCGGCATCCAGGTCTTCAGCTGGATCGCGACGCTGTGGGGTACCCGACCGGCCTTCGAGACGCCGATGCTCTACATCCTCGGGTTCTTTGTCATTTTCGTCATCGGTGGCATCACCGGCGTGATGGTCGCCGCGATCCCGTTCAACGAGCAGGTCCACGACACCTATTTCATCGTGGCGCACTTCCACTACGTGCTGATCGGCGGCGGCGTATTCCCGCTGATTGGCGCGATCTTCTACTGGTTCCCGAAGTTCACCGGTCGGATGATGAGCGAGGCGCTCGGCAAGACGAGCTTCTGGCTCGGGCTGATTGGTTTCAACCTGGCGTTCTTCCCGATGCATATCTCCGGGTTCGAGGGGATGCCGCGGCAGATCTACACCTACCAGGACGGTCTCGGGTGGGACACGCCCAACCTGATCGCGACGCTCGGCGCCTACCTCTATGGCATTTCGCTGGTGCTGGTGCTGACCAACGTGCTGTGGTCGATCCGCGCCGGTCGCGATGCGCCGGCGAATCCGTGGGGGGCGGGCACGCTCGACTGGTCCATGCCGTCGCCGCCACCGCCCTACAACTTCGCCGCCTTGCCGATGGTCCGGAGCCAATACCCGCTCTGGCCGAGTGACGAGGCCGGTCCTGCGCCCCGGAACGCCGCGGTCGACACGATTCCCGACGAAGTGTTCGATCCGAACCTGGAGCGCCGCGAGACGCCAGCGACGCGCCTGCTCGATGCCCAGCTCGAACGCAAGTACGTCCTCGCAACGCCATCGGTTTTCCCGCTGTGTCTGGCGATCTCGGTCGCGGTGCTGTTCCTCGGCGTGCTGGTGTCGTTCTGGTTCGTGCCGATCGGCGCGGTGCTGGTGGCGTTCAGCATCGTCGGGTGGACCTGGCCACGAAGGGAGCAGTGGTAGCGATGGCGACGACACGAGCCAACATGCCCCAGCGTCTGCCGGACTACGCGACTGGCACCGCCTCCCACAGTTGGTGGGGGATCGCCCTGATGGTGATGATCGAGTCGGCGGTCTTCGCGGGCCTGATCGCGAGCTACTTCTACCTCTTTGCCAACGCCACGGTCTGGCCGCCCGACGGCATCTCGCCACCGGACCTGTTGTTGCCAACGGTCTACACGGTCGTTCTCACCGCCAGCATCGTTCCCGCATGGCTCGGGGACCGGTCGCTCGCGAACGATGACACGGCGGGGTACCGGCTGTGGAAGGCGATCGGCACGTTGCTGCTGGTGGTGTTCCTGGCGATGAAGATCTGGGAGTACCTCCACCTGGACTACCAGTGGGACGAGAACGCCTACACATCGATCGTGTGGACCATCGCCGGCTTCCACGGGGCGCATGTGCTCGTCGTGCTGCTCAAGACCGGGGTGCAGCAGGTGCTCGGCTGGAAAGGGTTCTTCCACGCGCGGCGGCGATCGGCGGTGCAGGGAACGACGCTCTACTGGCTGTTCGTCGTGGTCGTGTGGCTGGCGCTGTATCCGACCGTCTATCTCTTTCCGAATTTTGCGCAGAAATTGTAGCGTCGAGATGGGATTCGCCATGACCACCGAAGCCGACACCATGCCGCCGACCAACGATCCGCTGCCCTCGCGCGAGCTGCTGCCGGTCGGGATCGCGCTGCTCGGACCGATCGCCGCCTGGGCGATACATCTGAACCTGACCTACTTCCTCGTGCAGCCCGTGTGCGTGATGGGTGGCGAGATCGCGCTGCACATCAGCGGGTTCGCGTGCCTGCTGATCGCGCTGGGGGCGATCGCCACGTCAGCGTGGCTGCTCGCAGCCAACCCGGCGCCATTCCGGGAGAACGTGGATGGCTTCGACGGCTGGAAGGCGTTCGTCGGGCTGTTCGGGATCGCCGCGGGCCTGGTGTTCAGTCTCGCCATCATCGCCCAGTGGTCGGCGGTGACCGTCACCAGCTCGATGTGTGGGTAAGCTCATGGGTTTTCGTGATCGAAGCGCACCATTCCGATGGCGAAGCAGGGTATCGGCAGTCGCTCTCGCGTTGCTGATCGTCGAGCCGCGTGCCGCGAGCGCGCACACGGAGATTCGGCCGACCCCGGACACGCTGTGGTCGGTCTGGGAGCCGAACCCGCTGCTGGCGATCGGCATGCTCGCGCTGGCGTGGCTCTACCTGCACGGAACCGCTCGATTGTGGCGGCGAGCCGGGTCGGGACGGGGCGTCAGGCGCTGGCAGGTCTGGGCGTTCGCCGGTGCGATGGCAAGCATCGCG
>CBFGRG010000323.1:0-4550 GCA_965651105.1 uncultured bacterium
CGGCCACAATCGTTGGCAGGGAGGAGCCAAGCTTCTCCCCTACGACCGCTTCGCTCGCCGACTTTCGATCAAGATTCGATCAGCAGGCTGACGACCTCGAACGGACCGATCTCGAAGCTGACGGTGCCGCCGTCAAGGTCGATCGCGCTGCCTTCAGCCGGCTCCTCCAGAATCGTAACCCGCGTGACTCGGGCCGGGCCATCAGCGAAGGTCAGTGCGGCCTGTCCGCGCGACCCGTGCGGCTCGTAAACGCGCAGCACAACGCCATCGCTGTCGTGCGCGCGCTTGAGCGCGCCCAGGCCAACCTCGTGTCCGGTGCTGGTCACCCACGCCGGGCGATCCTCGGCATCGGCCGCGGTCGCCGTCACCACCAGGGGCGCGTTGAGCGATCGCGCCTCGCGAGTGACACCACCCTCGACCCAGTTCCCCACATGCGGGAAGAAGCTGTAGGTGAAGTGATGCGCGCCCTCGTCGGCCAGCGGATCCGGATGAAGCGGACCGCGCACGAGACTGATGCCGAGCGTGCCCTCGATCGCGTTGTGCCCATACTTCGCATCGTTCAGCAGCGCCACGCCGTAACCCGGCTCGGAGAGATCGACGAAGCGATGGGCGCTGGCCTCGAAGCGCGTGCGCTCCCACGTCGTGTTGCGGTGGGTGGCGCGCTTCTGCACGCCGAACATCGTCTCATAGGTCGCTTCGTGGCTGCGGACTGTCGTCGGGAAGATCGCCCGGACGAGCATCAACCGCTCGTGCCAGTCGATGTGCGTGTCGATATCGATCCGGCTCGACCCGGCCAGCAGGCGGTAGGTCTGGACGAAGCGGGAGCTGCGCCAGGTGCGCGTGACTCGCACGGCCGCTCGCAGCGGTCCTTCCTCCACGATTTCGATGCTGTCGACGTCGGCGATTTCCATGCCGGCGTTCTCATAGGTCTCGTCGATGTCCCAGGCGTCCCAGGCGCGCGGGCGATCGACATAGGCCCAGAGCTGGTTGCCCCGGTCGGCCAGGGCCTCGCGGCCGGCCCGCTTGTCGTGGACGCGATGCAAGGTGCCGTCGGCGCCGATCTCGACCCTGACCAGCTCGTTTTCGAGGGTCGTCGCACCGCTCGTCGCGGAAGCGGTCACGCCCTGACCGTATCCTGCCTGCTCTTCGGCCCGTCCGAGGATCATCGTCGCGAAGCCGTCGAGCGTCCGGGCGGGATCGTGGATCAACACGCCGTCTTCGACCGGCTGCGCCGGCAGCACACCGGTTTCGGCCCCTTCCGGCAGCAGTCCCGTGAGCGGCCGTGGGTTGATATCCGGATTGCTGATTGCGAACGTGTCGGTGCCGGCGCCGGTGAGTGCCGCAAGCGCGTCGTCACGGACCTGGATCGCGGTGGCGACTACCTCGCGCAGCTGTGGATGCGTGTCCTGGTAGACCTCGTGGATCGAGGAGCCGGGCAACACGTCGTGGAACTGGTTGTAGAGCAAATCCTGCCAGGCGGCGTCGAGCGTTCCCTGTGCATCCTGCCGGGCCAGCGCCGCGAACGCCTCGGCCTCGACGAGCCGGTGTTCGGCCTGCCGGTTGAGCTGCTTGACCAGCGCCTGTGTCGTCAGTGTGGCGCGATGAAGCTCCAGGTACATCTCGCCGACGTAGGTCGGCAACCCTTCGCGCGTCAGCGAGTCGTAGAACTCCTCGACCTTGCCCATCTGCAGCCTCGGCAGCACGGGGTAGTCCTTGATGCGCTCGTAGTTCTGCAGCATGTCCTCGCTCGGGCCACCGCCGCCATCACCCCAGCCGAAGGCGAGCAGCGTCTCGTCCTGAATGCGCTTGCCGATGAAATTCTTCCAGGTCTGGTGGACATCCTGCGGATTGATGTGGCCGTTGTACCCACCGTTCGGGTTGAGGAAGCTGTGCGCGAGAACCTTGCTGCCGTCGTTGCCCTCCCACCAGAACAGGTCGAACGGGAAATCGTTGTTTTCGTTCCAGTTGAGCTTGGTCGTGAAGAACCCGGTCAGCCCGGCCTGCAGGAGAAGCTGCGGGATGCCCCCGGAGAAGCCGAACACGTCCGGCAGCCAGGCGACGGTGCTGCGACGGCCGAACGTCTGCTCGAAATAGCGCTGCCCATAGAAGAGCTGGCGCGCGTAGGCCTCGCCGCCGGTGTTCTGGCCATCCGGCTCGGTCCAAGATCCACCGATCGGCTCCCATCGCCCCTCGGCGACCCGCTCCTTGATCCGTTCCAGCAGCTCGGGATCGTCTTCCTCCATCCACTTGTAGGCTTGCGCCGACGACTGGTTGAAGGTGAAGTCCGGATAACGATCCATGAAGTTGAGCATGTTGGACCAGGTGCGGCGGACCTTGCGTCGCGTTTCGGCGACCGGCCACAGCCACGCGAGGTCGATGTGGGCGTGCCCGGTCAGCGTCAGCTTGCCGATCGGCGGATAGCGGTCCTTGATCCTTGCCAGCCCGGCGGCAATCACGTCGCGAGCGCGGTCGCAGGCGGCGAGTGCTGCGTCAGGCAGCGGCTCCAGTGCTCCGTGCGGTGGCGGGACATGCCACAGGCCCATGACCGGAAGGTTGCCCTCGAAGCCGGGCTTGCCGTAATCGCCCTGACCGACGCTCCAGGTGTTGCCGCCATCGGCATCGCCGGAGACGTAGCGAATCTGGGCGATGTCGGTATCTGTGGGCCAGTCGGGAGCAAGCTCGCGGTAGGCGGCGTCGACCAGGTCGAGGAAGAGCGGAAACGCCTCGTGGTCCTTCAGCTCGGTCGCCGTCTCGATCAACATCCGGAGATCGGTCTCCAGCGCCCGCACGCGGTCGTGGGGAATCGTGAGGTGCGCGCGGGAGACGGCCGGATTGTAGACATGCGTGCCGAACATGCCCTTCGGCACGACGGTCGCCTCGATGGTGATCGTCTCGCCGCCCCTGGCCTCGCGAGCCACCTCGAAGTCGTGGTGGAGGGGGTTGAGGCCGACCTGTTGGTTTTCGCCGATGCGGACGAAGCCTTCGCCACCGAGCCAGAGCTCGAGCTCGACCCGCTCGCCCGTCCACGCCTCCGGAATCGTCGCCGTCGCGGTGAGCGTGACTGGCGTGTCGACGCTCGGCCAGGCATCGCCGAGCTTCAGCACCTGGCTGCTGCCGTCGGCGCCGGTGAAGGTCCAGGCCGCCACCGGCGAGACACGGGCATTGCGCCACGCCCGCAGCTCCATCAGCCAGCGCGCCTGGCGTTCGAGTCGTCGCGTGTCGAATCGCTTGAAATCGTCCACCAAAAGTCCTCCACGGCGAGGGGCGAGTTCGTTCGTTGCCTGGAGTGTCGCACACGTTCGAGGCGCTTGACGGGGTCGGAACGCGCCGGTACGATGGCGGGGGTCAATTGGCATAAATGTTTCCAGCGAAAGCGAGCGTCCCATGCGAGTCACCATGTTGAGAACCCACACGACCACTCCGCTCAACATGGGAAGTGACCTTCATGGAGCGAACGCTCAATATTGGAATCCTGGCGCATGTTGACGCCGGCAAGACCAGCCTGACCGAACAAATCCTCTTTCGCGCCGGTGTCGTTGCCGCCCCTGGCAGCGTGGACAAGGGCACGGCGCAGACCGACACGCTGGATCTGGAACGCCAGCGCGGCATCTCGATCCAGTCGGCCGTCACGTCCTTCCGGGTCGACGACCTCACGATCAACCTCATCGACACCCCCGGCCACGCCGACTTCATCGCCGAAGTCGAGCGGGTGATTGGGGTGCTCGATGCCGTGGTTCTGGTCATCTCGGCGGTCGAGGGCGTGCAGCCGCAAACGCGGCGACTCTCCCGCGCGATCGCGAACCTCGGCCTGCCCTGTCTCATCTTCATCAACAAGATCGACCGTGCCGGCGCTCGCGCCGATGCCCTTCTCGACGAGATCTGCCGCGAGCTTCATCGCGATCCTGTGCCGCTTTCGACCGTCGCCGGTCTCGGCACGAGGGAGGCGTCGGCCCAGCCGAGCGATGTCGCCGACCTGGCGACGGCCGCGGGCATCGTTGACGTGCTCTCCCGCCACGATGACGAGTTGCTGGAACGGTTCGTAGAATCCGATGGCGAGCTCTGCGTCGCAGAGATCGTGGAAGCGCTCCGGAGGCAGGTCGCCAGCGCCACGGTGACGCCGCTCGTGCATGGTTCCGCCATGACCGGAGCAGGCGTCGATACGCTTCTCCGAGCGGTTGCCGACCTCGTGCCGGCAGAGCAGGGATCGACGAGCGAGTCGTTATCGGCTGAGGCGTTCAAGGTCCAGCGCCTGCCGACGGGCGAGCGCGTTCTCCTCTGCCGCGTCTGGGCCGGTGGCATCGAGAATCGTGACGTCGTCCCGATCGTGCGGCCGCATGCCAACCGGGGTGACGAGCTCGCGCCAGCGAAGATCACGGGCATTGACCGTTTTCGCGACGGCAAGGTGGAGTCGGTCCAGGAAGCTCGCGCCGGGGATATCGTGCGAATCCATGGGCTGTCCGATGTGCGTATCGGCGACTGGCTCGGCACGGTGATCCGGGAGCGCGTTGCTGCCTTCGAGCCACCCGTGTTCGAATCGCGGATCGAGGCGA
>CBFGRG010000324.1:0-4545 GCA_965651105.1 uncultured bacterium
CGCGGGGGGATGCCCCTGCGGAGTTCGGTTGTTGAAGGGGTCATCGCCGGTCAATCGGCCGCGTTGGCCGCCACCCGGAACCCCATGTTTCCCGTCGAGCTGTCAGGGGTGTTCGCCGTTCTCGCCGCCACCCGATAGCGGTTGCAATAGGATTTGTGACAAAGGTAGCTGCCGCCCTTCGTCACCTTGCCGCTGCCCGTCGGCGGTCCCGCCGGGTCGGTCACGCCCTCCACCGGATGCGGGCCGGCCGACCACCAGTCGGCGCACCATTCCCAGACATTGCCGGCGACGTTATACAACCCGAACCCGTTCGGCTGATAGGCATCGACCGGCGCCGTCGAGAGATACCCGTCCGCCCTGGAATTCCGCTCAGGGAACTTCCCCTGCCAGATGTTGCAGCGATGCTTGCCGTCCGGCATCAGCTCGTCGCCCCACGCATAGCGCTTCTGGTCAAGCCCACCGCGTGCGGCGTACTCCCACTCCGCTTCGGTCGCCAGTCGCGTGCCGCTCCACCGGCAAAACGCCATCGCGTCGTTCCACGAGACGTGCACCACCGGGTGGTCGAGCCGCCGCTCGACCGACGAGCCCGGCCCCTCAGGCGCCTGCCAGCTCGCCCCGTCGACGCCGAGCCACCAGGGCGCCGCGCCGGACGAGCCCCGCACCGTCACTCCCCGCTTCGGCACCAGCAGGTGAAACACGAACGACCAGCCGAACCGCTCCGCCTCGGTCACGTAGCCGGTCGCCTCGACAAACGTCTGGAACTGGCGATTCGTCACCGCATGGCGGCTGATCCGGAACGGGCCGACCGTCACCGGCCGCACCGGTCCCTCGCCGTCGGTCGGGAACCCGTCACTGACATCGGTGCCCATCCGGAAGGTACCGCCGGGCAACGCGACCAGGTCGCGCCGAAGCGCTTCGTGAACCTCTGTGCCTGCCGTCGTTGCGTGCGGCTCATGGGATATGTCGCCACCACCGCCTCGCGACGGCGCGCAGCAACCATGCTGATCACTCATGACGAAGACTTTCGCAAATCCCTCGTGGCGCTGCCTGCATGCCGGCCGTCATTCGCGCTGGACTGTACCGAACAGCGCGAATCAGCAGCGCCACGGATCGATCTGTCCTCTACTGCAACCGGCCACGCGCCGCCGTCGGCCAGACCGCGTCGATCTCCTGCTCGCGCACAACGTACAGGTGCTCGTGCAGGTGCACCACCTGGTCGCTGTAACCCACGTTCAACCGCAGGCGATCCCCGACCTTGATGCAGTCGTTCGGCGCCTCCAGCCGGATCGTGCCGTGCTCGGCCGAAAACGACATCCCCGTCACGCCGTCCACTCCGACCGCTTCCGGGATCCGAGCCGATGGGTCGATCGACTTCCGCCCGGCGTCGAAGATGATCCGGTCCGGCGCCGGGCGGCTCGTCACGGTCACCAGCAGCGACAGCGCCGGCTTCACTGGCACGTCGAGATCGCGATAGACCCGGTCGCCGAAGATGCCACCACCGGCCTGGACCTCGGTCACCCCGTCGATCCCCGCGGTGGTCTGGAACGTCCCCGTACCGCCGCAGGAAACGATCGGCACGTCGATCCCGGCCTCCCGGATCGCCGCGACCGTCTCAAGCACCGGCGCCAGCGAAGACCGCACCGTCGCCTCTCGCCCGGCAGGGTCCTTGACCTCCATCGCGTGGCCCTCCCAGGTCATCACGCCGCCGAAGCGAACGTGCGACAGGCCCGCGATCGTCCTGGCCAGCTCCACTGCCGGCGCCCCCGGCGCGATGCCGGCCCGGCCCATGCCGCAATCCATCTCGATCACCAGCCGCGGCGAGGTCCCCGCCTCGGCCGCCGCCGCGTCGTGCTCGCGGGCGTTTTCGACACAATCCACGGCAACGGCGATATCCGCCTGGCGGGCGAGATGGGCCAGCCGGCGTGTCTTGATCGGTCCGACGACCTGGTTGGCGATGAGGATGTCGCGGACACCCGCGGCAGCGTAGACCTCCGCCTCGCTGGTCTTGGCGCAGGTGATGCCGTGTGCGCCCGCCGCCAGCAGCAGGTGAGCCACCGCCGGCGACTTGTGCGCCTTGGCGTGGGGGCGCCAGCCGGTGCCGAGATCGGCGAGTGTTGTCGCCATCACGGCGACGTTGGCGCCCAACACGTCACGATCGACGATCAGGGCCGGGGTATCGAGGGCGTCGAGCGACTGCCCGACGAGTGACGTGATCACAAGGGTCTCTCCGGAATCGCAGCGGCTCACCAGCCGCGCCAGCACATCCCGGGCATTGTACCGACCCCACGCAAAGGCACAACGCCGACCACCGCGTTCCGCTGCCCGCAGGACCGGATTTTCGAAGCCTCAGGGGCACGGCGCGCCATCGCGGAACCGGCAGACGTCGCCGCGGCGGGCCTCAGCCTACCCCGAGGTGATGTCCCGCCGGTTGAAGACGACGAATGTCACCGCCACAAAGATCGCGACATAGACCGCCAGGATGCCAGCCGACTGCCATACCTGCGACGTCGAGATCGGGTCGCCGAACGTGCTGCTGTTGCCGTCGAGCGCAATGCTCGTGAGGTTGTTCACGTTCTGGGCGATGCCGTAGTCCGCCACCGTATTGAACATATCGCTCAGCAACCCGAGCAGACCGAACAACAGCGGTTCGACGAAGCTCAACCCGATCCCGATCGCGATCCCTGCCGCATTCGACCGCGTGATCAGGGCGACGGCGAACGCGATCACGGAGTACGGCAACGAAGCCATGATCCACCGCAACGTACCCACCGCAAAGAAATCCAACAGGTCAGCGGAGAACGACATCGAGTTGCCGACGAGCATCGAACCGACGGCCGCGATGACCATTGAGCCAATGATGCCGAGGATCACCATCGCCACCGTGTAGGCGACCACCACGACCCACTTGGCGGCAAGCAGGCTGCTGCGCGTTCTCGCGCGCGCCACCAGCGGTCGCAGCGTGTTCCAGCTGAACTCGCTCCCGATCAGGCTCGACGCCACGATTACGATCAGGATCCCGCCGAAGAAGCCGAAGATCGCCATACCGTTTTCGAAGATATTCGATACCTTCAGCGAGTCCCGCATCCCCTCGCGCTCACTGACGGCGCCAAACTGATAGACGAGATAGATGACGACGTAGAACGCGGCGATGAACCCCGTCGCCAGGATCGGCATAATCCACGTCTGCGGCCGTCTCTTCAGGCGAAATAACTCGCTTTGCAATGCGTGCAACATCGGAATCACACTCCAGTGATCAATTCGGACCCATGTATCAGAGTTGGGCAACGCCGTCTTCGCTCGAGGTCAGCTCCAGGAAGATGTCTTCCAGGCTGCTGCGGCGCGGTGCGATCTGGCTCGCGTACAATCCGGCGTCGGCCAGCGCGCGGTTGATCGCCGCCCCGAGCTCATCGGCCGCGATCACCACCAGCCGCTCGTCTTCTACCGAAACCTGCTCGACACCCGGGACCGCCCGTACCACCTTTGCGGCCGCCTCGGGGTCTGCATCCGGAATCCGCACGTCGATGTAGCCGTTGCGGCGCAACAGGTCATCGACCGACCCTTCGGTGATCTTCTCGCCGCGCCGAATGATCAGCACGTGGTCGGAGACCTGCTCCACCTCGTGCAGCATGTGGCTGGCGAGCAGCACCGCGTGCCCCTCATCCGCCATGCGGGGGATGATCGAGCGAATCTCGCGCTGGCCAGCCGGGTCGAGCCCGTTGGTCGGCTCGTCGAGAATCACCAGCTCCGGGTTGGTCAACAGCGTCGAGGCGATGCCGATGCGCTGTTTCATGCCGAGCGAGAACGTCTTGTACTTGCCATCGGCTCGCCCCTCCATGTTGACCAGCTTGATCAGCTCATCGATGCGTCCTTCCGGCACGCCGCCGACCAGCTTCGCCTGCGCCCGCAGGTTGTCCCGACCGGTCAGGTAGGGGTAAAAGGCGGGGTTCTCGATAATCGCGCCGACGTGCCTGGAAACGAGCTCCGGGTTTTCGGCCAGCGACTGTCCCATGATCGAGACGCTCCCCTCGGTGGGCAGCACAAGACCGAGCACCATGCTGATCGTGGTTGACTTTCCCGAGCCGTTGGGGCCGAGGAAACCAAGCACCTCGCCGCGCCTGACGGTCAGGTCCAGCGAGTCCACCGCCTTGATCTTGCCGAACTGCTTGGTCAGGCGGCGAGTTGCCAGCACCGAGTCACCGACCGATGCATCTCGATCGGTGGCGACGGGTGCATCGAGCAAAGTAGCCACATCGTCCTCCAAAATGTTGTTCAATCGTGTCCCATGCCGGAATCGACTGCGTCGCAACCGGCTGCTTCGCACCACACAAGACCCAGGTTGAGAGCCAAGGGGCGCCTCCGTAGTGAATCGTAGCGTCACTCTACGGCAGGGCTACATACCAAATGTGTCAAAACTTCGGCGTTTGCGGAATTCTGCGAATGCGACATAAAACGCCGTGAACACGGGCCAGGGGAGGCGCCATTGCGCCTCCCCTGGCGTGCCCCTGTCGACGAATCGCGAGACGTTACCGACCGACGAGGCGACCG
>CBFGRG010000325.1:0-4520 GCA_965651105.1 uncultured bacterium
GACGGTTCGTGGACAGACGACATTTCGTGCCGTCTGGTTCGACCACCAGTGAGACTGATTTCAGCTCATCCCGCATCCCCGGCTCCCGTGTCCGCCAGGGCGATCCACGTCTCCGAGAACGCCAGTAGCGCCGAGCTCTTGAACCAGCCCTCCGGCCGGTGGATCTCGCCGACCGCCTTCTGCCCGTTGACGATGATCGCCGCGTCCGCGCAGGGCGCCGCCACGACCGAGACCTCGTACCCCGTCGGGTAGGTGACGGCGTGGAAGACCTCGACCACGTCCCGCCACTCCAGCTCGATCGTCGTCTCGCCCGAGGTGCAGCTGATGCGGTGGAGGCGTCGCCCGCCGGCCATCTCGGTGAAGCGGGCGGCGCGGATCGGCGCCTCCTCGATGCCGCGACCATGGATCGGCTCGTAGTCGTTGTAGAAGTTGGCCCAGACGAATTCGGCCAGCTCGGGGTTGTCGGCGAAGATGCCGACCGGGGCGAGATCGCCAAGCCCGGTCGCGTCGGGATCGGCCCAGATCACCAGCGCGCGACCCTGACCCGCCTCCGACCAGGCGCTGGTCCAGACGCTGGCGATGGCGACGTAGTCGTCGCTCCCCGGCCGGTAGAGCACGATCATCGGGTTCTCCCCGGCGATCTTCACGCCCCGCGTCTCGTAGGGCCAGTCCCCCTCGGGTCCGGGCCGCCAGGAGGTGCTGGCATCCGGTTCATTCGTGGGTGTTCCCATGATCCAGCACCTCTTGTTGGCTGAGCCACCCGATGTGGCCGCCTTGCGACCTCCGGGCGAACCCCGCACACCAGGTGCGGGGCTACACCCTCATCTACCGCGCAGGTCGGGAAGGACCGGCTTTCAGACTACTTATTTCGAGATCCGTACTACTCGGACAGCCAGGTCCCCGGCAGGTTCCAGGCGATGCTCTGGACGATGTCCAGATCCTGCACCGACGCGCTCTTCGCGCCTGGCGCCGGCACGCACCCCATGAACACGTAGGCCGCGTCATCGACCATCACCCCAACGATCTGCTCCCAGATCGCCAGCCGCTCCGCCTGGTCGACCGTTTCGTTTGCCTGCTCGATCAGGTCGATGATCTCCGGGCTATCGTAACCCGCGAAGTTGGCGATGTTTGTCGTGCTGAAGAACGCACTCTGCGTGTCCGGGTCGATCGACCCTGCGCCACGCTGCAAGATGCCCAGCTCGCCCTCGCGCGCGTTCCACAGGTCCACCCACGTGGTGCGCTCCAGCACCTCGATTGTGGTGCGGATGCCGACCGCGTCCAGTTGGCTCTTCACGATCTGGGAGATCTGATTGTCGATCGGCCGGTTGATGATCGTCAGCGTCACATCGATGCCGTCCGGGTATCCCGCCTCGGCCAGCAGTGTCCTGGACTGCTCCGTGTCGAACACCGGCGCGGGGTCCTCGATGAAGAACCACGACCCCTTCGGGAACGCGAACGACGAGGTGTACCCCGTGCCAAAGCTGATGTTGTCGATCACCGCCGCCCGGTCGATCGCAGCCGAAACGGCCTGCCGCAGCACCTGGTTGTCGAATGGCGCCTTCGTTACGTTCATCGCTACCAGGTACGACGTCGCCAGCGTCGTCTCGACAATTTCGATGCCCGGGTCGGAGCCGATCGTCGACACATCGCGGGGGCTCAGGCGCTCGTTGAGCTCGAACTCGCCGCTGCGCAGGTTGAGCAGCCGTACCGAGTCATCCGGCACGCCATCGACCACAAGCCCGTCCAGGTACGGGAACGGCTCGCCATCCGCCGCAGTAGTTTTCGTTGCGGACGAAGGTCGCGGCCGATCCCGGTGTCCACGACTCGAACCGGAACGGGCCGGAGCCGACCCCCTGAAGCTGGAAGTCCTCGCCGAGCGCCTCGACCGCCGTCGGTGACACGATCGGGCAGCCGGAGAGCGTCGACAGGAATGGCGCGTTCGGCGCGCCAAGCGTGAACGCGATCGTCGTCGCGTCCGACACCTCGATGCTCTCGATCACCCGCAGCCGGTCGGCGTTCGTGTGCGTCGATCCTTCCGCCATGTAACGCTCGATGTTCCATTTGACCGCCTCCGCGTCCAGCGGGGTGTCATCGTGGAACATCACGCCATCCACCAGCGTGAAGGTGTAGGTGAGCCCGTCGTCGCTGATCGCCCACTCGCTGGCCAGCTCGGGGACCACTTCGCCTTCCAGTGTGACCTCCACCAGCGAGTTGTACAGCGCCTGGTAGCTCATGCCGTCGCCAGAGCCGAGCAGCGAGGAGTAGGGATCGAGGCTCGTCACCGGGCCGACCACCGCCCCGCGCACCGTCCCGCCACGAGCCGGCGCGTCGCCGTCCTGGGCGAGCGTACCCGCGACGAACGGGCCGGCACCGAGACCAGTGGCCACGGCGGCGCTCGCTGTCATCGACATCAGTTGCCGCCGGGTGACGCCGCCGGCGCGGCCGACAACGTTGGTGGCGGAGGTTTCCTGCGTTGAGCCCATGGATCATATCCTTGATTCTTGTCGCGATCACTTGCGATCGAGTCGATGGTTCGTTGGGTGTTCCGGCTCCGCACGGGGAGCCGAAGTGTGCAGCGGAAAGTCCCTCCCTTCCCTTTCGTCTCGACGAGAAAAGACGGTCACCGCCCGCGAAGCCGCGGGTCGAGCGCATCCCGGAGACCGTCCCCTAGAAAGATGAAACCGAACGTTGCCAGCGAGATCGCCAGGCCGGGGAAGACACTCAGCCACGGCGCGATCGTCATGAACGGGTACCCGACCTGGAGCATGCTGCCCCAGCTCGGCTCCGGCGGCGTCGCGCCCAGGCCCACGAAGCTCAGCGCGGCCTCGGTGAGAATGGCGCTGGCGCTGCTGACTGAGATCGCCACGATCAGCGGTGCCACGCCGTTCGGGAGGATGTGGTGGCGGATGATGCGGCCGCTTGGCGCGCCGATCGATCGCGCTGCCTGGACGAAATCGGAGCTCTTGATGCGCAGCACCTCGCCACGGGCCAGGCGAGCGAACCCCGGGATACCGACGAGGCCGATCGCGATCATCGCGTTCGTGAGGCCGGGGCCGAGCGTCGAGGCGATCGCGATTGCTAGCAATACCGCCGGGAAGGCCTGGACGGCATCCATCAGCCGCATGATCACCGTGCCCAGCCAGCCCTCCCAGTAGCCCGCCGCCAGCCCCAGCGGGATCCCGACGAGCACGCTGATCGTGATCGCCAGCGCCGCCACTCCGAGCGAGTTGCGGGCGCCGTGGACGACGCGGCCGAACACGTCGCGGCCCAGCTCGTCGGTCCCGAAGTGGTGAGCCAGCGACGGCGACTGCAGGGAATCGGTTAGCACCGGCAGGCCGGGATCGGCCGGAGCGATGATCGGCGCGGCCAGCGCCACGACGGCCATCAGCCCGACGATCGTCAGCCCGATCATCGCCTGCCGGCTGCGGCGCAGTTCCCGCAGGATCATGCCGAGCTGGCCTGCCAGCACGCGCGGTCGCTTCACGCCCCCGCGCAGGGGGTTCGCGTTAATCGATACGTGGATCGAGGAGGCCATAAAGCACATCGACTCCCAGGTTGACAATGACGACGGCCACCGCGATCACCAGCGTCCCCGCCTGGACGACCGGAAAATCGCGCGTGAAGATGGCGTTGACGAGCAGGCTGCCCATCCCCGGCACGAGAAAGATGCTCTCGATGATCAGCGATCCCCCGAGCAGGTGCCCCAGACTCAGCCCGAGTACCGTGACCGAGGGGATGAGCGCGTTGCGAAGCGCGTGGCGCATCAGGACGGTTCGGCCGCGCAGCCCCTTGGCGCGCGCAGTGCGGACATAGTCTTCGCGCAGCACTTCCAGCAGGCTCGAACGGAGCTGCCGTGTGAGCGACCCCGCTCCGGCTGCACCGAGCGCGAGCGCCGGCAGGAAGAGATAGCGCAGGCTCTGGAGCGGGTTGTCGAGCGGACTGACATAGCCCGATGCCGGCAGCCAGTCGAGTCGCACCGCGAAGAGCATGACGAGCAGGATGGCGAGCCAGAAACCGGGCACCGCCAGGCCGAACACGCTGATGCCGCTCGCCAGCACGTCCCACAGGGTGCCGCGCTTGACCGCCGACAGGATACCGAGCGGCAGGGCTATCGCGATCATGATCACGATCGCGTACCCCGCCAGCAGGAACGACACCGGCAGCCGCTGGACAAACGCCTCGGAGACCGGCTGCTTCGTGGTCACCGAGCGCCCGAAGTCGCCCTGCAGCACGTTGCTCATCCATGAGACGTACTGGACCGGAACCGGATCGTCGAGCCGCAGGTCTGAGCGGAGCCGCTCGATGGCGGCGTCATCGACCTGGGCGCCGGGGCCCAGCATCCCGACCACTGGATCCCCGGGCAGCAGGAACATCAGGCCGAACACCAGCATGCTCATCAGCAGCAGCACCGGGATGGTTTCAACGAGCCGTTGGATCGTAAACCGCAACATGGGTCTTTCGCTCTCTCCCTGCGCCACGTGGTGCCGTGTGGCCACCGGCCAATCGTGCCGGCGTCAACG
>CBFGRG010000326.1:0-4518 GCA_965651105.1 uncultured bacterium
CGTCGCAGGCGTCAGATTCACGATCACGCGCCCTGGGCGACAACCTCCGGCGTGGCAGCCCCGGTCGGCCGGATCGCAAGCTCGGTTTCGCTGTCGAAGAGGTGGACCTTCTCCTTGTCGAAGGCCAGGTGCAGCACGTCGCCCGGCGCCACCTGGAACTCGGGCGAGACGATCGCGATCAGGTCGGTCTGCCCGGCCCGGCAGGTGAGGTAGGTGAGATCGCCGGTTGGCTCGACCGTGAGGACCTGCACCGTAAAGCCGTCATCGAGCGGGTCGTGGCTGACCCGCATGTGCGCGGGACGCACGCCCAGCACGACCTCCTGACCCGAATTCACCAGGCTGGAGAGTCCGGCCGGAAGCGGGCTGCGCCAGCCGGTGCCGGCCACCTGCGGACTGTCCTCCGTTCCCTCGACCTTCCCGCGCAGCAGGTTCATCGACGGACTGCCGATGAAGCTCGCCACGAAGACGTTGGCAGGGGTGTTGAACACCTCGTCGGGGCTGGCGAACTGCTGCAACACGCCACCGCTCATGACGGCGATCTTGTCGGCCATCGTCATCGCTTCAAGCTGGTCGTGCGTCACGTAGATGATGGTCGCGCCGAGATCCTGGTGGAAGCGCTTGAGCTCGGTGCGCATCTGCACGCGGAGCTTGGCATCCAGGTTGGAAAGCGGCTCGTCCATCAGGAAGACCTTGGGATCGCGCACCAGCGCCCGGCCGAGGGCGACACGCTGCTGCTGGCCGCCGGAGAGCTCGCGCGGGCGCCGCGCCAGCAGCGGGGTGATGCTGAGCACCTCCGCCGTCTGCCGGACACGGGTGTCGATCTCCGCCTTCGGGACCTTCTTCATCCGCAGGGGGAAGGCGAGGTTCTCGTACACGGTCTTGTTCGGGTAGAGCGCGTAGTTCTGGAACACCATCGCGATGTCGCGATCCTTGGGGTCCAGGTCGTTGATGACACGCCCGTCGATGCTGATGGTGCCGGCGGTGACCTCTTCGAGTCCGGCCAGCATGTTGAGGGTGGTGGTCTTGCCACAGCCGGACGGGCCGACCAGGGCGACAAACTCACCGTCCTGGATGCCGAACGACACGCGGTCCACCGCCCGCACCTCGCCGAACTCCTTGATCACATCGCGCAAATCAATCGTCGCCATCGGTCAGTCTGCTCCTGCGCTGGTGCTGGTTCGAATCGAATACGTCATGTCTTGACCGCGCCTTCGGTGAGCGCGCGCACGAAGTGCTTCTGCAGGACCAGGAAAAGCACGACCACCGGGACGCTCATGATGAACGACGCCGCCATCAGGCCGGGCCAGTTGGTCGAGTATTCCGCGAAGAAGCGCTGCAGGCCGACCGGCAGGGTGAGCAGGCTGTCGCTGTTGAGGAAGGTCAACGCGTAGACGTACTCGTTCCATGCCTGGATGAATGCGTAGATCGCGGTCGCGATGATGCCCGGCGACGAGAGCGGCATCACGATCTTCCAGAATGCCTGGAAGCGCGTGGCGCCGTCGATCCTCGCGGCCTGCTCGAGCTGGGGCGGGATGTTGTCGTAAAAGCCTTTCAGCAGCCAGATCGACAGCGGCAAGCCGAAGGTCAGGTAGGTGATGATCAGCGACAGGTGGGTGTCCACCAGGCGCAGGTTCCGCATCAGGATGAAGAGCGGAATCAGGAAGACCACCAGCGGAAACATGTTCCGCACCAGCACCGAGAAGAACAGCGCGTTCTTGCCGGGGAAGCTGAAGCGGGAGAACGCGTAGGCCGCCGGAACGGCCACCGCGACGCCCAGAACCGTGCTGGCAGTGGAAACCCAGATGCTGTTCAGCAGGTATCGCAGGAAATCGCGGCCGATGTCGTTGTAGGGCGAGAGCAGCGTCCGGTACTGGTCGAGCGTCAGGTGCTCGGGAATCCAGCGTGGTGGCTGCTGCAGCGCGGCGAACTGCGACTTCAGCGACGTCGACAGCATCCACGCCATCGGCACGACGGTATACAACAGCAGTCCGACCATGAACACGATCGCGACGATGTTTTCCGGCTTGCGCCATGCTCGCCGGCGGGTAGGGGTGGATGTCGAGGCGCTCATCGGGCGAGCTCCCTGCTGTTGGTGCCCGCCGTCAGGGCGCGCACGTAGAAGTAACCGACCGTCATCATGAAGATGAACAGGATGACGGAGAACGCTGAAGCCAGGCCGAACTGGAGGTTGCGGAAGGCAACGGTGTAGATCGACACGATCCAGATTTCCGAGGCGCCGGCGGGTCCGCCACCGGTCATGATCCAGACCAGCGCGAACGAGTTCAGGTTCGCCACGAAAAGCAGCAGTACGGTCACCACGATGATGTTCTTCAGGTGCGGCACGGTGACATGCAGGAACTGGCTGACCGCGTTCGCGCCATCGACGCGGGCGGCGCGCAACAGCTGCTCGGGCACGGTTTGCAGGCCGGCGAGCATCATGATCATCACGAACGGGAATTCCTTCCAGACGTTTGCGACGATGAGCGACGGCATCACCCAGGTAGTCGAGTCGAGGAAGATGAAGCGCTCGCCGGTGATGCCCAGGTCCATCAGCACGCCGCTGATCAGGCCGTAGTCGCTGTGGTAGAGCCACCGCCAGACATAGGCCGCCGCGACCTGGCTGATCACCCACGGAATGAGCAGGAGCCCGCGCAGCAAGCCTCGGCCAATGAACTGCTTCTGCACCACCAGCGCGGCGCCGAAGCCGATCACGAATGCGAACAACGTGGACCAGACCGTCCAGTGGAACGTGTTCCGGGTGACTTTCCAGAAGCGTTCACTCTGGAGGAGCGTCGTGTAGTTGTCGATGCCCGTGTAGAACCGGCCGCCGGTGCTCGGCGGTGTGTCGAAAAACGACAGGTAGACGGTGTACACGAGCGGATAGCCAATGACCAGCAGCATCACCAGCAGCGAGGGCATGACATACATGTAGTCCGCCCAGTGGTTGGCGACGCTACGGAACGGGCCAGGGCGCTTCTTCGATCCCTGCTCCTGCAGGACAGTCGCAGGTGCGGCCTGGAGTGGGGGGGATTCCATGCTGGGGTACCTTTGCCAGGATTCGCGTCGGGGCCGACCGGCGAGCAGGCAGGGGGTGCCCGATCGCCGGCCGGACGAACGGTCTAGAAGCCGCCGCCGCGGATGGATTCGATCTCCTCGGCCGCGTTGTTCGCCGCTTCCTCAACCGTCATGGTCTCGGTCAGGGCGTTCTGCAACATGTTCGGGATGATCTCGTTCATGATCTGGGTCGACTCCGCGACCAGCGGGAACGGGATGCCGTAGGGCAGCATCGACGTCGTGACGTCGAGGAACGGGATTTCCTCGAGGCGCTCCGCCATCGCCGGCGTTTCGTACCCACGCACGTGACCAGGGTTGGACGAGGTCCACGCCATCTTGGTCGACCATTCAGGGCCACAGTGGAACGCGATGAACGCCCGCGCGGCGTCGATGTCGCCCTGATTGGTGACGATGTCATCATTGAAGATGTGGATGTTCGAGCCACCGAACACCACTGCCCGGCGCACCGGTCCTTCGGGGATCAGGCCGTAGCGGACGTTGCTGACGATCTCGTCGGCCAGCTCCTTGTCGGCACCCGTCGCGTTGGCCGCCTTGTCGCGGAGCGTGGCGTACTCGCTCGGGTGGCTGATCATCATCGCCACCTCGCCGGCGATGAACAGGTCGCCATTCTCGGTCTGGGTGTTGGTCAGGGCTGACGCCGGCGCCGACTGGTCGCGGACATACATGTCGTAGGCCGCCTGCAGCGCCGCGATGCCACCCTCGTTGTTGACCATCACTGTCTCGTAGGTGGGGTCATCCTCGGCCTCGTCCAGCGCGCCGGAGCCGTAGGCCCACAGCATCGGCATGAACCGGAACGGCGTGTTGCCGGCGTTCACGCGGGCCACCAGACCGTAGCCGGCCTTGCCGGTGGCCTCCTTGATGGCCTTGGAGAACTCCACCACCTCATCCCAGGTGGCGGGCGGCGTATCCGGATCTAGCCCGGCCTCTTCGAACATCTTCGCGTTCCAGATGAACGCCATCGTCTCGTTGTTGGTGGGGATACCGTAGAGCTTGTCCTGCCATCGGCACGACTTCAGCGCTCCGGGCCAGAAGTCTTCCTCGCTGAAACCGAAGTCGGCGAGGTCGAGCTCCTGAAGCTGGCCGCGGGCGGCGAACTCGACGCCCCACAGGATGGGCATGCGCGCGACGTTCGGGGCCGCGGACCCGATCGCGGCGGTCCGCACCTTGTCGAGAAGGTCGTTGTAGCCGATGTTGAGGACGTTTCCGCCATCCTCCATCGGGATGTTCGGGTAGGTCTCGCCCCACGCTGTCCAGAACTCGCCTTCCTTTTCGATCTGGATCTGCGGCGTGGTCTGGTCCGGCCCGACGTACCAGAGGTCGAACTTGCCCTCATGGTCGAGCGGTGTGACCTCAGCGACGTCCGCCGCGGTATCGGGCTCGTATGTCCCTGCGATCTCGTTGATGTGCTCTGGCGTCCACTCTGCGGGATCGACTCCGGTTTTC
>CBFGRG010000327.1:0-4509 GCA_965651105.1 uncultured bacterium
CTCGCCGGGGTACCGGTCGAGGTGTTCCCGCTTCATGCGCTGGTAATCCGGATCCTCACGCGCCCGCACGTAGACGTCGTAGAAGATCGCCGCCGACTCGGCCTTGACCGGGTCGACGTCCAGCGGCAGCACCTCCTCGCGCCCCGGCGACCACTTGCGACCCGACTTGTGGTTGGCGTAGCGTCGGGCGCGCGTGAAGCCCATCTGCAGGAACTTCCGTGTCATATCCATCCCGACAAAGTCGCCATCGGCCTTGTAGCTCAGAAACTGGGCATAGATGCGGTCGGCTGACTCCCGCGCGATCTCCGGCGTCTTGAAGCGCCAGTGCGGGAGGATCTCCGATTTGTACGGCTCGACCAGCAGCACGCCCTGCTCGCCCTTGCCGATCCGGTAGAGATCGGGCCGCTCGCGAAAGTCGATATTGTCGAAGTCGAGGTCATAATCGAACGCCGGCTGCTTCCTGCGCTTCTCTCCAGACACCCTGGCGCTCCTCCGTGGTGAGACAGGCTCCGCCGGCACATCGCAACGCCGGGGGCACCCTGCCAGGCAAGCACCTGACATGCCACGAGCACGGCTCGGGCTCACGGAAATGAACGGCGGGCCTGCCCTGCGCCGCAGGGCGCTACTCCGATGGTGCCCTCCGCGCTCAATTGACGTAATATGAGCGCAGGCTCACGTCGTGGCTCCCGAATCATCACGCATCGCGCCATCAGGACAGCGCCATGGCCGACGATATCGCCTCGATCCCACGTCCCAATACCACTCCGATGGCTGGGCAGCCGGGGCCGCCGTCTCCTGTTGTCAGCCCGATCATTGGCCGCGATCATGAAATCGCCGAGGTTCGCGCGCTGCTCGATAGCGATAGTGTCCATCTGCTGTCACTACTGGGACCGGGCGGGGTAGGGAAGACACGCCTCGCCCAGGAGGTGGTGCGCCAGGCAGGGAGTGATTTCGCCCACGGCGCTGTCGTCGTCTCGCTGGCGCCGGTGCGGACGGCAGATGTCGTGCCATTTGCCGTGGCGCAGGCACTCGCCGTGCAGGAACGTGGCGAGGGCTCACTCCTCGAGCTCCTGTCGGAATGGCTCCACCCACGCCACATGCTGCTCGTGCTCGACAACATGGAGCACGTGGTGGACGCCGCCTATCCATGGCTGGCGAGCCTGATCGCAACCAGCCCCCGCCTCAAGGTTCTCGTCACCAGCCGGATAGCGCTCAACATCACCGGGGAGCAGCGGTTCCATGTGAAGCCGCTTCCGCTGCCGGCTGACGGGGCCACCGAACGGCTCGACGAGAACGCCTCGGTGGCGCTGTTCGCGCAACGAGCCCGCCAGGTGCGAACCGACTTCACGCTCGATGGCGACACAGGACACGCGGTTGCCCGCATCTGCAGGCGGGTGGACGGCCTGCCCCTCGCGATCGAGCTGGCGGCGTCGCGCGTCAATGCGTTCACGCCGGCGGACATCCTGTCGCAGATCTCCGAATCGCTGGCGTCGCTCGCTGGCACCCGGCGCGATGCGCCCCCTCGCCAGCGTTCGCTTCGCGACGCGATCGCCTGGAGCTACGGCCTGCTTCCCCCGGATGAGCAACACCTGTTCCGCAATCTGGCGGTGTTCGTGGGCGGGTTCTCGCTGGAGGCTGCGAACGCCATCGCGACAGATTCCTCGAACCCACCAGCGACGCAGGCGGTGGCGGACCTGATCGCGACGCTGGTCGATCACAGCCTCATCGAGCGCGTCGAGACCAGCGAGCGCACGCGCTTCCGCATGCTGGAAACAATTCGCGAGTTCGGCATCGCCCAGCTCGCGGAGCGTGATGAGCTGACCGCGGCCCGCGACCGGCACGCGGCGTACTACCGGCACCTGGCCGAGATCGCCGCAACCGGCCTGGAGGGTCCGGACCAGGCGGCCTGGCTCCAGCTTCTCGACGCCGAACACGGCAACCTGCGCGAGGCGATCGACTGGCTGACGGCGAGCGACAATGTCACCGCCGCCATCGAGCTGTACACCCACATCGAGCACGCCTGGCTGGTTCGATCGCACTTCACGGAGATCCGCCAGCTTCTGGACGAGTGGTCAGCCCATCCGGACATGGCGAGGAGGACACGCGCACGCGCGCTCCTGCTCGCTGCCGGGGCGGTGCTCGCGAATTACCTGGAGCTGCCCGGATCGCCGGTTCCCGCGTACACGGAAGCGCTGGGGATTTTCCTCGAGCTGGGTGATCGCCGGAACGTCATGCGGATGCTTGGCTATCTCGCATTCAACCACTGCCTGGCAGGGGATCGAGAGCGCGCCGCAGCCGCCAACGAGGAGCACCTTGCGCTGGCCCGGGAGCTCGGTGACGCCAGGCAGGAGGCGGTCGCGTTCGACGTCCGCGCCCTGCTCGCGATGCATGATGGCGACACTCGCCGGGCCCAGGCGGCCATCGAGACATCGCTCGCCATCGCTCGGAACGCCGGCGACCTGTGCCAGATTGCGCTGGCGACGGATCGGCTTGGTGAGCTGATCCTGCGAGCGGACCACGACATCGACCGCGCCCGGGCCCTGCTGGACGAAGCCCGGACGATCCGCGAGCGGCTGGGCGACACGCGAAATCTGCCGTTCGCCTACATGGTCCTTGCCGAGATCGAGCGTGCCAGCGGAAATCTTGATCTGGCGCGAACCTGGCTGCTGGCTGCCCAGCCGCACTTCCAGCACACCGGGCTGGCATTGGGCGAAGCCGATATCAATCGCGAGCTTGCCAGGCTATCGCTGCTCCAGGGCGATCCAGCCAGTGCGCTTCAGGGCATTCGGCGGTCGCTCACGGAGCGCCTGCGATTCGAGGATGAGGCAGCTGCGGCAGAGGATATGATCCTCCTTGCCGAGCTCGCGCTTGCCACAGGCGACCCGTGCAGCGGGACACGATTCCTTGGCGCGGTGGAGGCGCTTTCGCGTCGTTCCCCGGCAGTTTTGGGCACTCCGGCCACTGGATCGGTCCAATCGGTGACGGCGCGCGTGCGAGCCGCCCTCGACCCGGAGACGTTCGAGCATCATCACGCGGTCGGGATGGCCTGGTCTCTGGAGGATGCCGTCACCGCGGCGCTCGCCTTCGACCCGGTGCTCGAGCCGGCCGCCCCACGCGGGACAGAAGAGCGGCCACACGGCCTCTCCCCTCGCGAGATCGAGGTGCTGCGCCTGATGACCGATGGGCTCAGCAATCGGGAGATCGCCGACACGCTGTTCCTCAGCCTGCGGACGGTGACATCGCACGTCAGCGCGATCCTCGGCAAGCTGGACCTCACCTCACGCACCCAGGCCGTGGCCTGGGCCATCCGCAACGACGTCGCCTGACGCATGGTGCCGTGACGTATCCGTTGACCACTGCGTGATGCCGACTGAGGAAGCGATGACGGGCGCCATGCCACATGAGGGACGGGTATTTTGGTGATCTGCTTCCGATATGCCAGCGGCAGAATGAATAGTTGTCTCCTACACGTCGGAAATGCCCAGAGTGGTAACATAATCGATGCTGAACGGTCGCGAGACCCGCGGCCATCCCCGCCCCGACACCGGAAACTCACCTGCCCATGACCGACCTCACCATCACCCAGACTCCCGCTGCCCGCCCACCCCGGCGCCAACGCCCGGTCACGATCTACGATCTCCCCTTCGACGCCCTCGAAGCGAAGATCGCCGAGCTCGGCGCGCCCAGCTACCGCGCGAAGCAGGTCTGGGACTGGGTCTACGGCAGCCAGGTCACCGGCTGGGACGAGATGCGCAACCTCCCCGCAGCCCTGCGCGAGAAACTGGCCGAGGCGATCCCCTTCTCGACGATGCGCCTCATCCGCGAGTCGGTCACCGACGACGGCGACACCCACAAGCTCCTCTACCAGACCTTCGACGGCCAGTTCGTCGAAACCGTGCTGATGCTCTACCCCGACCGCGCCACCGTCTGCGTCTCCTGCCAGGTCGGCTGCGCCGTCGGCTGCGCCTTCTGCGCCACCGGGCTCGGCGGGCTCACCCGCAGCCTCACCGCCGGCGAGATGGTCCAGCAGACCGTCGATGCCGCCCGCCGCGCCCACCAGGTCGGCCGCCAGCTCACCAACCTCGTGATGATGGGCATGGGCGAGCCGCTCCAGACCTACGCGCCGACGATGACCTTCATCGGCATCATCAACGACGCCCGCGGCCTCAACTTCGGCGCCCGCCGCATCACGATCTCCACCTCCGGCATCGTCCCCGGTATCCAGAAGCTCGCCGAGGAACCCTACCAGGTCAACCTCGCCGTCTCGCTACACGCTCCGAACGACACGCTGCGCTCGACCCTGGTGCCGATCAATGACCGCTGGCCGGTGCCAGTCCTGATGGACGCCGTCGACGCCTATATCGCCAAAACCGGCCGCCGCGTCTCGTTCGAGTACGCGCTGATGAAGGGCATCAACAGCAGCGACGAGATCGCCGCCGAGCTGGGCACCCTGCTGAAGGGCCGCCTCTGCCACGTCAACGTGATCCCCTTCAATCCGGTCGACGTGCT
>CBFGRG010000328.1:0-4491 GCA_965651105.1 uncultured bacterium
TGACGGCCATCGCCGACCGGAACCTGCTGGTGCTGCTGGACAACTTCGAGCAGGTCGTCGTCGCGGCGCCATGGCTGCGACACCTGCTCGACGCCTGCCCCGGGGTGAGGCTGCTCGTCACCAGCCGGACCCGGCTTCGCATCTCCGGCGAGCGCGAGTTTTCCGTCGACCCGCTGCCGCTCGACGTGCCGGCAGGCATCGAGGACGGAGATGCATCTGGCGCGATGCGGCTCTTTTTCGAGCGCGCCCGGGCGATCCAGCCGGACTTCGGCCCCAGCGCCGAGACGATGCCGGCCGTCGCCGGGATCGTCCGCCGGGTCGACGGCCTTCCGCTCGCCATCGAGCTGGCCGCGGCCCGCATCAAGGCCCTGCCCCCGGCGGCACTGCTGCAGCGTCTCGAACAGCGATTGCCGCTCCTCAGCGGAGGAGCGCGCGACCTGCCCCTGCGCCAGCAAACGATGCGCGACACGATCGGGTGGAGCTACGACCTGCTCGACGAGGCCGAGCGGACGCTGTTTCGGCGTCTTGGCGTTTTCGTCGGCGGCTTCACCCTCGATGCCGCGGAGGAGATCGCGGCTGGCCCGGCCGATGCGCCCACCGATGTGCTGGACGGCATCACCGCCCTGATCGAACACAGCCTGCTCCGACAGGACACGGGCCCCGCAGGCGAGCCGCGCTACCGAATGCTGGAAACGCTCCGCGAGTACGCGCGCGATCGCCTGGACACCTCGGATGAGCGCGACCTCATCCATCGCCGTCACGCCACCTGGTTCCTGGCGCTCGCGGAGACGGACGGCCCGAGGCTCACCGGAGCGCTCCAGCCGGCGTGGCTCGAACGCCTGGATCGCGAACGCGACAACCTTCTCGCCGCGCTGCACTGGGCGCTGGGCCAGGGCGACATCGACACGGCCACGCGGCTGGGCGCGGCGCTGTGGCGGTTCTGGGAACGCCGGAATGAGCTGATCGAGGGGAGGGCACTGCTCGATGCCATTCTCGCCCTCCCATCCGACCCGACCCTGGTTGCAGCCCGGAGCATTGCGCTCACCGGCGCGGGAGTACTCGCCGCCCTTCAGGCCGACTATAGCCAGGCGGCTCGGCACAGCGAAGAGGCGCTGGCAGGCTGGCGCCAGATCGGTGACCAGCGCGGCGTCGCCCGGACCCTGCTGTGCCTTGCGACCGTTGCACGCTATCGCGACAACTACGCCGAAGCTGAAGCCCTGGGACAGGAGACGCTCGCCGCCTTCCGATCCATCGGCGACCGGTGGGGCGTCGGTCACATCCTCGCGAACCTCGGCATGGTCGCCTGGGTTCAGGGCGACCATGCCACGGGAACCACCCGTTACGAGGAGGCGCTGACTCATCTCCGAGACATTGAGGACGAGCCGGGGATCTTCGGGGTCGTCCTCGAGCTGGGGAAAGGCGCATCCGAAGAGGGCGACCTGGCGCGTGCCACGACGCTGCTCGAGGAATGCCTGTCCCTGAGCGAGACGATGGGCGACGGGGCCAGCCGGGCCGATACGCTGACCGAGCTCGGCGTGGTGGCACAGCGGCAGGGGAAACTTTCTCGAGCGAGCGAGTTGTTCACGGAAGCCGCTGCGCTCGCACAGGACAACGGCGATCGGCGTCAGCTCGCCTGGATTACGGCACATCACGGGAACGTCGATGTCGCCAGTCGCGACATCGGCGGCGGCGCCGCGCGATACGCGGAAGCGCTCAGACTGTTTCGCGCCATGGACAACCGCGTCGGTATCGCCCAGTGTCTCGAAAGGATCGCGCGATGCGCGGCAATGCGGGGACGCATTATGCCCGCGATCCGCCTCCTCGGATGTAGTTCCGTCCTGTTCATCGAGATCGGTGCCACTCCGCCGCCCAATCGCGACCCCGCCACGTTCGCCGAATCCCTCAAACCGAAGGTCGCTTCGGCCGAGTTCGCCACAGCATGGGATGCAGGCCAGGTCCTGAGCCCGGATGACGCCGTCGCCGAAGCCCTCGCGCTGGCCGCCGACCTCACCACGGAGGTCGACATCGAGGCACCCGACGAGCCCCCCTCGCTTGCCGCCACACTCGGTCTCACGCCGCGCGAGGTGGAAGTACTCGGTCTCCTGGCCGAAGGCATGAGCGACCGCGAGATCGCCACGGCGCTGTCGATCAGCGAGCGCACCGCCGGCAACCACGTCCAGCACGCGATGCAGAAAATCGGCGTCGAATCCCGCACCGCGGCGGCCGTCTACGCCGTCCGCCACAACCTCGCCTGACACCGAACGGGATGGGAGGAACCAGACCGTAGACTCGGACCGAGGTGCCCGAGTTCGTGCGATGGCGTGCACGACGAACCTGCGCACCTGGGCGCAGGTCTACGGGTCTTCCAGGCCCTGCCCCCAAGGGACGCCACCGACCGTAGGCCCGGATTTTGTGATATCCGGGCAGCATCGCACCCACCACCTCGCGATCCCTGAGACCATCCATCCCGGTCATCCGGTGGGCCCGGGTAGTGGTCGCTGGTGCCCTCGACGCTCACCCGGTGAACAATTCCGGGCCTGCGGACGACGCCACCTGAGGAATTCTCCTCACTCGCCCCAGTTTCCCAATCGGGGAGTCCTCCCGATGTGCTCGCCGCCTCGCGAGCGCAGGATCGAAGCATGCCAGCGGGAACCGTCCCGCACCGGTAGCGCCTCACGGAAAGGGGAACATCATGGGTCACGCCGTATCAGCATCCGTTCCGGCCGAGCGGCTCTCGCGCCGGGCCGCCATCGCCCAGCTCGGCGCCGCCGCGGCGGCCGCGACACTCGCCGCACCGCCATTCGGGTCTCGCCGAGCCTCGGCCACCGCATCGTTCACGAAAGGAACCACCATGACCGAATCGACTCCCGCAGCAAACGCCGCCCCGACCATCGTTCTCGTCCACGGCGCCTTCGCCGATTCCTCGAGCTGGAACGCCCTCATCCCCGATCTCCTCGCTCATGGGCATCAGGTCGTCGCCGCCGCCAACCCGCTTCGAAGCGTGCAGGGCGACGCCGACTACGTCGCCAGCGTCCTCGCCGGCATCGAGGGCCCGATCGTCCTCGTCGGTCACTCCTACGGCGGGTTCGTCATCTCCAACGCCGCCACCGGCAACGACAACGTCAAGGCGCTCGTCTACGTCGCCGCCTTCGCCCCGGAGGCCGGGGAGAGCGCCGTCGCCCTCGCCGGGCAGTTCCCCGGCAGCACGCTCGGGGAGACCCTCGCGCCGAACCCACTGTCGGACGGCAGCACCGACCTCTCCATCCAGACGGCCACCTTCTGGCAACAGTTCGCCGCCGATGTGCCTGAGGAGCAGGCGACGCTGATGGCCGCCACCCAGCGCCCGGTCACCGAAGGCGCACTCACCGAGGAATCCGGCGAGCCTGCATGGAAGACGATCCCGTCGTGGTTCATCTATGGCGAGCAGGACAAGAACATCCCCGCCGCCGCCGTGGCCTTCATGGCCGAGCGTGCCGGCGCGCAGGCCGCGGTTGAGCTTCCGGGCGCGTCGCACGTCGTCATGATCTCGCAGCCGGGAGCCGTCACCGACATGATCCTGTCCGCCGTCGACGCGGTGTCAGCGGTCGGCGCTGCCTCCTGAGCCACCGCCCGAAGGACGCACAGGGACCGGCCTCGTGCCGGTCCGGCGATCCCGCAACGGCCAGATTCGCACCAGTGACCACGAAGGAAGGATGTCACATGGCAACCCAAACCCTGCACCGCCCGGAAACGGCAACCACCGGCACATTGTGGCGAATCGATCCCGACCACAGCACCATCGGCTTCGCCGTCAAGCACATGATGTTCGCCACCGTCCACGGCCGCTTCGATGACTTCGCCGGCACCATCCGGTTCGATCCCGACCACATCGAGCGATCCAGCGTCGAGGTGACCGTCCAGACCGCCAGCATCGACACCGGCGTCGGCGCTCGCGACACCGACCTGCGCAGCGCCAGATTCTTCGATGTCGAGCGATTTCCTGCCGCGACCTTCCGCAGCACCTCCGTCGGTGGCAACGGCAGGAACCTCGCGATCGACGGAGAGCTCACGATCAAGGGCGTCACCCGCACGGTGCTGCTCAGGGCGGAGCTCCAGGGCACCGGCGTCAACCCGTCGGGCGTCGAGGTCGCCGGCTTCGAGGCGAAGGGCACGTTCAACCGCAAGGACTTCGGCCTCAACTGGAACCAGGCCCTTGAGAGCGGCGGCGTGCTCGTCGGTGACGAAATCAAGCTCACCATCGACGTCCAGGCAGGCCGAATCGATTCGTAGAGCAGCAGGGAACCACCCCGTAGCGCCGGCCCGGGGGCGACTCGAACGAACATGCCGCCGCCGGGACGGCAGTACACGACCAACCGACAGTATCCAGGAAGGAACACACCATGAAGATCGTCGTCAACGGCGGCACCGGCCGCATCGGCTCGAACGTCGTCCAGCGCCTCCGCGAGCGCGGCCACGAGGTCGTGCCGGCCTCACCCCGGCTGGGCATCAACA
>CBFGRG010000329.1:0-4481 GCA_965651105.1 uncultured bacterium
CTCGGTCGCGCCGTTCCAGCTCACGTAGACCGTCACCGCGCCGTCCACCCCGGTCTCCGCGACCGCAACGGGCGGCTCGGTGGGCTGGCCCCTCCACGGAAAGCGGTAGGCGCGGTAGGATTGCGCGCCTTCCGGGAAGCGACCGTTGAAGATCAATTCGCCATCTGGCGTGAATTCAGAGAAGTCAGGCGCGCTGCCCCAGCCGATAAAGACATTCCCGTTGGGCAACGTCTGCATATTCGCCTGGCTCCGTGCGAGCACGCGCTCGGGATGGATGTACTCCCGCGCCACGGTGGCCGTCATCGTCTCCATGTCGAGATCGAGCACCAACCCGCGTGACCACGTCTCCTCGCCCTCCGGCGGATTGACCTCGTGATTGTCGAACAGCGAAAGCTCGCCGTTCTCATGCAGGTGCGCGTCGTGCTGCCAGTTGAACCGGGCGTCCTCGGACATGGTGAAATCACTGCGCTTGCCGTGCAGCTGCCAGACGATCTCGCCCGACTGGCGGTTCACCTTGTAAATGGCGGCCGTGTGGCGCATCGAAAGGATCAGGTCGCCATCCGGCGCGATCGTGATTGCGTTCAGGTGGACGTAATCGGAGGGGCGATTCGGATCGGCTCCCGGTATCGCGATGTAGGAATCCTCGACGCCGATGTGATCGAGCGCGTGCCACTCGAAGAGCACCCGGCCGGTTTCGACCTCGATCTCCTGGACGATGCCATCGACCGCGCCGCCGTACATCGATCCGCCGGCGGGCGTCATGTCCCAATCGACGGTCTGGTAGAGGATGATGAACGCGGTTCCCTCCGGCGTCAGCAGGAACTCGTGAATGTCGCCGCCACTGGTGAACCCGTTACCCGCCTGAACCTGGGCGACCGTCTCGTAGGCCGTATCGGCGATGACGAAGTGTCCCTGGCCATATCCCCCGCCGGTGGTGGCGGTCGACCAGGTCAGCACAGGCTCGCCGCGGTACTCCTGCACCCGAAAGTCGTGATGCTCCCAGTCGGTTACCGCCGGGGGCTGGTACCAAACGATTTCCCCGTCATTGTCGAGGATCATCAGGCCGTACTGGCCGTCATCGACCTTGGCCGCGACGAAGACCAGGCCCTCGGCCGTGCCGGTCGCTGGCGTCGTGATCTCTATCGGCGGTGGCTTCAGGTCGGGGCGGGTGCGAAACACCCGTGGCGCGACGGCCGGTGCGTCAGTCGCAAGGCCAGCTCGCGTCCGCATCAATGGCGCGAAGCGGACGACATCGAAGACCAGCTCGCCGCTGCCGACCTCGGTCAGGGGCACATCGGCCCGAACGGTAACGCGTTCGCCCGGCTCGAAGGCCGCATCGGGCAGGTAGCTGACCCCGTTGCCATCCGCATGGGGCGCCATGATGCCCGCATGCCCACCACTGTGCGCCCCGGTGACGTAGACCGGACCGAGCTGCTCTTCGGTGATTCCACGAAAGCTGATCTCGGTGTAGGGCGATGCCGTGCGGGTGCCGTGCGGGGGAAAGGTCAGCGGTTGCAGAGGCGCTTGCGCCGAGGGCGTCTGCCGGGCGGCGGCCAGCACCGGCTGGCTCCCAAGCGCCACGCCGAGCGCACCGGCGGCAACCGCCTCCAGCAATGCGCGTCGCGTCGTACTCACGGGAACGCGATCGATAGACTCGTTCCCTGTCGACCTTCGCTCGACTGGCCGCATCGCCGATCTCTCCTGCGGTCATCACTCGCGGATAAGCGGGTACATGGATAAGCGGTTTTCACCAAGGGTACCAGCACGGGACCGCGTCACGCCGGATCGATACCCTCACCTCCGCGGCCATCGACCGACCATCCGGCCACCGCACGCGCCATCCAGCGCCCCTCCCAGGTGTGAACGTGGATGGGAAAGCCGAAGCATTCCGAGATGCGATCGCTGGTGATCATCTCACCGACCGGACCCTGGGCAAGTACCGCGCCGTCGCGCAGTAACAGGGCGTGCGTGACCGTGGACGGCAAATCCTCGAGATGGTGCGAGACCATGATCGTCGGCAGCTCGGGCCGGCTGGCGGTAAGCGCGTCGAGCGCGGCCAGCAGCGCCTCGCGCGCGGGGAAATCGAGTCCGGTGGCCGGCTCGTCGAGCAGCAGCAGGTCAGGCGAGGCGATCAGCGCGCGAGCGATACGAATGCGCTGGCGCTCGCCATGAGAAAGCGTTTTCACCTCGCGCTCGCCGAAGCCTCCGCAGCCGACCATCTCGAGCAGCTCGCGGGCGCGAGCATAGTCCGCGGGAGTCCAATCCTCCCATTTCGGCCAGATGCTGTTGCGCAATCCGGTCAGCACGACCTCGTCAGGGGTGAGCCAGTCGAGCATCCGGGCAGCAGGGTCGACCCGGCCGATGCGGGTACGCAGGGCACGCATGTCGGTACGACCGAAGGTCTCGCCAAGGGCACGAGCCGAGCCGGTGCTCGGGTGCCGCTCGGCGCCAACGACCGAGAGCAGCGTCGTCTTGCCAGCCCCGTTGGGACCGAGAACGACCCACCGCTCGCCGGGCAACACTCGCCATGTAATGTCCCGGATGAGCGCCTTTTTCTCCGGGGTTCGCACCGTCACGTTGTCGATCTCAACGACCGCTTCCACCTGGTTCTCCTCACGTCACCCTCGGCCTGAACCGGCCGATTTTCCGGCAGCCTATCCAATCCGTCGATATCTGGCCAGGGGTGTGAACGGCAGGGTCGGCTCGTTGCGGAGTTGACAGCCCCAACTCGCCAGACTAACGTACAGGCACGGCGCTATTCGAAGACCATGTCGATCCGCGGATCGGCGTGGTTCGGCCAGTCGTGCTGCCCGGATGCGGGCGTGTGGCCTGAAACCGCAGGAGCAGGGTATCCGCACGTCGCAGCGACCCGGTACCACCGTGCTGCCGACTGCAACGTGAAGACGCGAGCCGGGCGCAAGCGCCACGTCACCCGGCACGGACGTGTCGTGCCGGAGGCAAATCCGCCCACCGGCAACAGAGGAGCGTAGACCTATGGCACATCGTATCGATCGACGATCGCTGGTCAAGGGAACCGCCGGAGCGGCAGGAGCCGCCGTGGCGGCATCGAGCGCCTTCCATGTTCCGAATGTCATCGCGCGCCAGGAGAAGACTCCGGTCCTGTTCTGGACTGCATCGACGGACAATTCGCTTGAATCCCAGCAGCGCATCGTCGACGAGTTCAACGCCCAGAGTGAGGACGTTGAAGTCACCCTCGAGCAAATCCCGCCGGGAGAGGTGACAGACTCCGCCAAGTTGATTACCGCCGTGCGCGGTGGCTCCGGCCCCGACGTCTACCTGCTCGACCGCTTCATCGTTGCCGAGCGCGCCGCTTCCGGCCTGCTGCAGGACCTGACGGGGCTGCTGGAGGACAACGGCGCCGATCCGGCCCTGAGCGACCACGTCGAGTTCTGCGCGGCCGAGGCGACCTACCAGGACGCGCCGTACGCGCTGCCGTTCGACACCGACGTCCGCGCCCTCTACTACAACATCGACCTGCTCAACGAAAACGGCATCGACACCGAGCCGTTCGACGCCGCCAACGGCCCGATGACGTGGGACACCTTCAGGGAGGCGATCAACGCCGGCAACGTCGACAATGAGTCGGGCGACAACTACGCCCAGATGGGCTTCGTCCCCTACTACAACCAGGCGTGGCACTACACCTACGGCTTCTCCTGGGGCGCCGACTTCTTCGACGAGGAGGGTTGCGAAGTCACCCCGAACACCCCGGAGATGATCGAGGCGATGCAGTTCGTCTACGACTGGTGCGCCGAGATGGACCCGGCGAAGGTCCAGGCGTTCATCCAGGCAGCCCGCCGCCCCGGCGCGCCGCCGCAGGAGAGCCCGTGGACGCAGGGTCGCCTGCTGAGCATGGTGACCGGCGACTGGCAGATCGCCTCCAACGCGCAGTACTCTCCGGATATGGAGTACGGCATCACCTTCATCCCGGTGCCGAACGAGGGCGACGAGTCCGCGACCTGGGCCGGTGGCTGGTCGATGGTGATCCCGGAGGGTGCGAAGGAGCCTGACGCGGCGATCAAGTTCATGCTCTTCGGCTGCGGCGAGCCCGGCCAGCGCATCTACACCGAAGACACGGCGCACGTGCCGACGATCAAGGCGCTGCATGAGGACACGGAGCTCTTCAACGAGCGGCACCTGTTCTTCGTGCAGGAGCTCCTGCCGACGGCGCACAACCGCCCGCCGCTGCCGGTCGGCGCCAAGTACTGGGACGAGCTCACGGCCGCGTTCGAGAAGATCTGGCTCAACCAGGAGGAGCCTGAGGCGGCCCTGACGCAGGCCAAGGACGCCACGATGACGCTCCTCGAGCCGTTCTGCCCGGTCTAGGAAATCCGTATCAATCCGATGACGGCGCGGTACCCCGCCCCGTCATCGGCCCGCTCGAGACGCGAGCACCGGGTGCCGGTTGATCGGCACCCGGACGGCGTCCGGGAGGCTCAACGGTGGCATCCCCAACAGCA
>CBFGRG010000330.1:0-4459 GCA_965651105.1 uncultured bacterium
GCGATCGGACGTTGGTGCGCGCGCCGGGTGCGCGGATTCGCGCCGGTGGCTCCACCCGACCCGCCGACCCCGCCGCCACGCGCCGCAGGGGCGCATGGTCGGCAGCACGCGCCGTGCTCCCTGGACCGGCGGGCCGCACGCAGCGGTGGTCGGGTCGCGCATGGTGGCGACGCCACGGGGGAGGCGGGGTGCCTGGCGGGGCGTTGGGCCACCGTCAGCCACCGGCGTCGAACGATCGACACCCGTCATGCCATGGGCATTGCCCCCGCATCATGGAGGACCCAGGTGTCGTGAACGATGTGGGCACAAGAGAGACATCCAAATCCGGGTCTACGGACGAATATGTTCGCGGGCAGATCGAACGCCGTTGGAGACGACGAACCCGCCCAATGGCAGGGCGGGTTGACCGGTTCGTGTCCATGGTCGCTGGCCGGATCAGGACTCGACGGGATCGTCGAGCATCCCTCGGCGGGCGGCGATCGCGACCGCCTCGCTGCGGCTCGATGCATCCAGTTTGCTCAGCACCGAGCTGATGTGGAACTTGACGGTGTGATCGGTGATGCCGAGCATCCGTGCAATGGCCTTGTTCGGCAATCCGTTCGCCACCTGTGACAACACCTCCTGCTCGCGCGGCGAGAGGATCGACACCGCTGGCTCCAGCAGCGGCGTGTGGGTCGAGGTATCCGGCTCGGTCTGGTCGGTTACGTGCACGAAGTCGGGATGAACAACGTGGAGACCCGCGGCGGCGCCCTGCAGGGTGCGCTCGATCTGCTCCAGCGTCGATTGCGGGGGAATCATTCCGCCCGGGTGCGAGGCCGTTTCGAGACGCTGCGCGATCGGCGGCTCGCCCAGCCAGATCAGCGGCAGGGTATGCCGGCGCGCGACCTGCACCAGATCTTCCAGCGTCGAGCTGGCGAGATCGCCGGGCTCCACGATCAGCAGCTGGCAGGGTACATCCGGCACGCCGGAAACGCCGCGCTTCGGCATGGTGACCTCGGTCGGCTCCATCGGCACCATCCGGTAGCCCGGAATCGTTTCCAGATGCAGCGAAAGGCGCAGCCGCTGATAGCGGTATGCGGAAACCAGCCCCACGATCGGCATTCGCTCGGCGTGAGCGCCATCGGGCGTGATTGTCTGCCCATCCGTCGAAATCGCCCGGGTCAGGGTCAGTGCCGGGGGAAACGTCTGTTGTGTTGGCATCTCACACCTCCCTCGGTACGCTGCCCGCCACATCGTGTTTCCTTCGACGGCACCCTCGGTGGCGCGACGCCTTGGCCGATTGTCAGGGTCGCCATGACCGCGAGTCGCGACGCGCGCCCCACTGGCCTGGACCTGACGACCGGTGCCGTACGCTTCCAGCATAGCATCCACGCCCATCAAGGGATACGTATGATTGTCGTATTCGCACGTACCAATGTGTCGGCTCTCGACGTATCCATGCGGATTGCGGAAGACTGGTACGCCGAGCCGGTATACTCGACAGCGTGCGACGGGACGATCGGATCCCAGTCGTGGCTCGACACAGGACGAACGCATGCAGCCAGCCAACGTCGAATCGACGCGCGGCGCGGCGCAGGTAGGGCCCTCGGTCATCGAGGTGCGCGGACTGCGCAAAACCTTCGGCTCTTTCGTCGCTCTCGATAACATCAACCTGACAGTGCCGCGCGCGTCGGTCGGCCTGCTCGGCGCGAACGGCGCCGGCAAAACGACGCTGATCCGCACCCTGCTCGGCCTGCTCGCGCCGGAAAGCGGCACGGCCACCGTGGTGGGATTCGATACCCAGCGCGAAGGCACCCGCCTGCGCGAGTATGTCGGCTACATGCCGGAGGCCGAGGGGTTGCCATCCAGCACCACCGCTGCCGATTTCGTGGGGCACATGGCCGAGATGAGCGGTCTGCCACCGCGCGCCGCGCGGCAACGCGCCGCCGACGTGCTCTACCAGGTCGGGCTCGCCGAGGAGCGGTACCGGCTGATCAAGGGGTTCTCGACCGGCATGCGCCAGCGAGTGAAGCTGGCACAGGCGATCGTGCACGACCCGAAGCTGGTCTTCCTCGACGAACCGACCGCCGGACTCGACCCGCGCGGCCGCGAGGAGATGCTGCAACTCATCGAGCGCATCTACCGGCAGCTCGGCATCGCCGTGGTCGTCTCCACCCACATCCTCGAGGATGTCGAGCGGGTGTGCGACTACGTCGTGATCATCGATCAGGGGCGGCTCGTCAGCGCCCAGCCGCTGGGCGAGATGGATGTGATCGGCGGCGAGGTGATCGTCCATATCGATGGCGATCAGGATGCCTTCCGGCAGGGGCTGGAGGCGCGCGGCGTGACGGTGCGCCCGGCCGATGTCGAATTCGGCGCCGACGACCTGGTCGTCGATGTTCACGACGAGGCCGTCTACGACCTGATCCGTGACCTCGCGGTGGAACAGGGAGCCGCGCTGCGATCGCTGCGCAGCCGCTCGCGCTCGCTGGAGGATATCTACCTGAGCGATATCGGCGCCACGCGCGAGGAGGAGCCCGCTCGTGTCTGATACCGCGCGCGCCGGTTACGGCGAGGTTTTTGACCGCGGCTATGCCCACTATGACGGCCCGCGGGAGGGTCGCCGCCGGGCTGTGATGTCGCTGTTCACCTATTCCATGAAGCGGGCGATGGGCATTCGCAAGTCGTGGACGGCGAAGGTGCTGCCCATCCTGCTGTACGTGTCGTCGTTCGTGCCGCTGATCGTCATGATCGGCGTGGCGGCGCTGCTGCCGCAGGCCAACATCGCGTCGTATCCCGACTATTTCAGCGGCATCTTCACCATCGTGGGCATCTTCGCTGCGACGGTGATCCCCGAGCTGCTCGTGCCCGATCGCCATGAAAAGACGTTGCCGCTCTATTTCGCGCGAGCCATCACCAGGTTCGATTACGTCTTCGCCAAGCTCGCCGCGGCGGCGGCGCTGACGATGACGATCTCGGTGCTGCCCGCCGTCATCCTCTGGCTCGGCACCCAGCTCGTGGCCGACTCGCCAGCCAGCGCGATGCGCGACAACATCGGCGACCTCGGGCGGGTGATCCTGCTCGGCACGCTGATCGCGCTTTCGCTGGGCACCATCGCCTTGGTGGTCTCTTCGATGACCAATCGGAAAGGGGTGGCGATCGCCGTGATCGTGATTGGCTTCATCGTGGTCACGAGCCTGGTCGAGCCCGCCGTTACCCAGCTCGATCAGGAGTGGCGGCGGTACGCAGTGCTGGCGGCCATGCCCCTGGTGTTCGATGCGATCGCCGCCTCCCTGTTCGATTCCCGACCCGACCGCATCGTGCAGATCGCGGACCTGCCGATCTGGGTGTATTACGCCTGGGTCTGCTTCATCATCGTCGCCGGCTCGCTGTTTGTGCGCTGGCGCTACTCCCCGAGGAACGCGTGATGACTGACCGCGAGCCGATATCCCCCAACGGGAGATCCGAAACCGCCATACCCGGGCTGCGCGAGGGGCAGGAGCCGACGGTGCTGGTCGATGCCGTCTCGAAATGGTTCGGCGACATCGTGGCCGTTTCCAATGTGACCTTCGGTCTCGCGCCTGGCGTGACCGGCCTGCTCGGCCCGAACGGCGCCGGCAAGTCGACCATCCTCAAGATGCTTTGCGGCCTCGCGGCGCCTTCGGCCGGGAAGGTGCTGCTGGAAGGCGAGCCGGTACGCGGCCGGCCGGCGATCTACCGTCGGCTGGGGCTGGTGTCCGAGCAGGAAAACGTCTACCCGTTCCTGACCGGGCGCGAGTTCGTGCGGCTGAACGCTCGCTTGCAGAAACTGAAGGATGCCGATGCCGCCGTGGAGCGGGCGATCGCGCTGGTCGAGATGGGCGACGCGGCCGATCGCAAGATTGGCGGCTATTCCAAGGGTATGCGCCAGCGCATCAAGGTGGCCGGCGCGCTGGTGCACGATCCCGATATCGTGTTGATGGACGAGCCGCTCAACGGTACCGACCCGGTGCAGCGGGTCCACCTGATCCGCCTGATTCGCCAGCTCGGTGCGTCCGGCAAGACGGTGATCGTGTCGTCCCACGTGCTCGAAGAGGTCGAGCGCTTCGCCCAGAACATCATCGTGATCGTGAACGGCAAGCTGGCGGCGGTGGGCGATTTCCGGGCCATTCGCGAGCGGATCGACGCCCACGACCGCGAGATCCGGCTGCGGGCCGACCGCCCGCGCGATCTGGCCGGCGCCCTGATCGGCACCGAGGCGGTCAAGGCCGTCCGGATCGACGAGCACGGGCGGATCGTCGCCGACACCAGCGATGTTCGGGCCTTCTACCAGCTGGTGCCGGTGCTGGCGAAGAACGCCGGCGTGCGGCTGTATGAGGTGCAGGCGACCGACGAGTCGCTGGCGTCGGTCTTCGCTGACCTTGTGGAGGGGTGACGATGCAGGTGCGTTGGACATCAGCTGCGACGTTGCGCCCAACTCCCGTCACCCTGAGCAGACCGA
>CBFGRG010000331.1:0-4444 GCA_965651105.1 uncultured bacterium
GGCATGACACCTCAGGATGACACGGGGGCGATCAGTCTCTGGCGGCGGCGCTTTCGGCCTGGACATCCGCCCAGATGATCTCGCCGTCGTGCCACTCCGGATCCCCTTCGAGCAATTCCCGGTATGCAAGGTATTCCTGATGCTGCTCCGGGCTCTGGGCGTTGGTGTGGTAGGTGTCCTTGCCGTCGAAGGCGACGACGAGCATGAGATCCTGGGGGTCGTCGTCCATCTGGTAGACGTAGGCGAACCGGAAGCCCGGCGTCTCGCTGGCGCCCTGCTTGAACGCCTGCTCCAGCTCCGCCTGCTTGCCTGCCTGGACGCGCATTTTCGCAATCGTTCCGTACATGCTGTGCCTCCATTCGTGAATGCTCGGCGGACGGTTGAGAGGGGACCCTGGGCGAAACGGCGCTCGCCCGGCCTGCCGCCGGGGCGGTCGCCGGTGCTGCTTGCGTAGTGTCGGCTCGGGGCGTTGTGTTACGGTTCACCGGCCCAGGCGGGGGTGCTCCTCCGCCGCGGCATGGTTCCTGCAAACGGCAGGGGGTGGCGTGGCTGGCGCCACCGGAAATCTGATCGCCATGTCCGGGCACGCGGCGCGAGCGCGTCGCGACCCCTCAGGAGGGAAGGACGACGCTCCCCCATGGAGCGACCTTCCGCGACGACAACCGCATCGCCCACGAGCACATGTCGGCCCACGCGAGGCCGGTCCGGCGTCTGACGCGCCGGTTTTCGACTCCGCGGCTGCGCGCCGCCTCTTCCCCGCTCGGGCGGTCCCTACGCGAAGGTTTGGAGACTATCCCCACATGATTGCACCCATCCCGGCGGAATCGGCTGCGCCCGCGCCCGACCGGAACCGCGTCTTTCGGCCCGATATCGAGGGCCTGCGCGCCATTGCCGTGATTCTCGTGCTGCTCGACCACGCCGGGTTGGCGCTGGTCAGTGGCGGGTACGTCGGCGTCGACGTCTTCTTCGTCCTCTCCGGATTCCTCATCACCGGGCTGCTGCTGAAGGAGGTCAACCAGACCGGCAGCGTCTCCCTCGGTACCTTCTACGCACGGCGGGCGCGGCGGCTGCTGCCGGCCTCGACGCTGGTGCTGGTTGTGACGGTGCTGCTCGGCTATCAGGTGTTCGGCGAGCTGCGGGCGAACCGGGTGGCCGAGGACGCGCAGTGGTCGGCGGTGTTCCTGAGCAACTTCCGCTTCATCGAACAGGGCACCGACTACCTCGGCGCGCAGCAGGAGCCCTCTCCCCTGCAGCACTTCTGGTCGCTGGCGGTGGAGGAGCAGTTCTATTTCGTCTGGCCGCTCCTGATCATGGCCCTGGCGATGGTGGCGAAGGGCGTGTCGATGCGGCTCAAGCTTGGCGTCGTGCTGTCGCTGATGATCGCCGCGTCGTTCGCCTACTCGGTGCACCTGACCAGCGTCGACCGCACGACGGCGTACTTCTCGCCGCTGCCGCGGGCGTCGGAGCTGGCGGCGGGGGCGCTGCTGGCGGTGATCGCGCCGTGGCTGCTGAAGGTGCCGCGCCGGATCGGCATCGTCGCGAGCTGGGCCGGCGTGGCGATCGTGCTTTACGCGGCGGTGACATTCGATCCGCACACCGTCTTCCCCGGCGCGGCGATCGCGGTGCCGGTGGGCGGCGCGCTGCTGGCGGTCGCGGGCGGCTCGATCGCGCCGGAGGGAGGCGCCGAGGTGCTGCTGGGGCGTGCGCCGATGCAGTGGATCGGCAAGCTCTCCTACGGCATCTACCTGTGGCACTGGCCGGTAATTTTGCTGGCGGCGGGGTACGCCGGGCGGGAGCTGAGCGTGCAGGAGAACCTGATGCTGTACGTGCCGGCGATCGCGATCGCGGCGGCGACGTTCGCGGTGGTCGAGGATCCGATCCGCAGCGCGAAATCGCTCCGCAAGCGGCCGGCGTTCGTCAGCGTCGGGCTGGGCGTGGCGCTGGTGGCGGCGTCGGTTGGCACCGCCTCGGCGATGATGGAGGTGCACGAGCTCGACGGCGAGAAGACCGACGCGGAAATCGCGATCGAGGTGCCCTCGGCGGACGGCGTACTGCGTGCGGTGACCGACGGCCAGCATGTGACGGCGTGGCCGGAGCAGCCGCCGCGCATCGAGAACGAGGCCTACGGCGACGAGTGCAACGTGACGCGGCGGGACACGACCTCGACGCCCTGCGAGTATGGGAATGTCGATTCCGACCGGACGGTGGTGATGTTCGGCGACTCGCACGCGGCGATGTGGATCCCGGCGCTGGACCGGATTGGCGAGCAAAACGACTGGAAGGTGATCCAGCTGACGAAACCGGGGTGCATCGCGCCGGACTTCGCGATCTGGTCGAACTCGCTGGGGCGGGAGTACACCGAGTGCGGCGAGTGGCGCGACTGGGCGGTCGGGCAGATCGCCGAGATCGAGCCGGACGTGCTGCTGGTGACGAGCGCCGGCAAGGGTATCTATCGGGTCGACGACGGCGAGCCGACGCAGGACGGCATGGATGACGCCTGGCGCGACGGGCTGGGATCGACGCTGGAGGCCGTCTCGCCACACGCGGGGCGCGTGGTGGTGATCGGCGACATGGCCTATCCGGAGCAGGCGGGGATCGACTGCCTCTCGGAGCACGAGGACGACGTGTCGGCGTGCAACACGCCGGTCGAGAGTGCGGTGCTGGCCGATCACAACCGGGTCGAGCGGGAGACGGCGGAGGCGCACGGGGCGGAGTACGTCGACATCATCCCGTGGTTCTGCACGGGGGAGACGTGCCCGGCGGTGATCGGGGAGCTGACAGTGCACCGTGACGCGATGCACATCAACGAGAACTACGCGGTGTTCCTGTCGTCGGCTCTGGCGGAGTCGACGGGGCTAACGCCGCCGTAGTGCCGCCCCTGAGGAGGCCTGCCAGTCGCTGGTCGTAGCGCCGACCCTGAGGAGGCCTGCCAGTCATTGGTCGTAGTGCCGCTCCTGTGGCGGCCGGCCAGTCGTTGGTCGTAGTGCCGCCCCTGTGGCGGCTCGCAAGTTTGCGTTGCAAGCGCGCAAAGCGGGATGGACCGACGCCCCCTCCCGCTTCGCGTTCCCCTTCATACGGATTGGGGACCGATTCCCGGATTCCGTATGAGGCTGCTGACGATGCGGCGGCGAAGCTGCCGAGCGCTTCGCGCACCCGGGCATCTCAGCCCGGGTCTACGGACTGGCGTGACGTTAGGGCGGTTTCCCTTGTCCGCGACGCGGATTCGGACCGCCACGAGGGTGAGTCCCTGCGGACGATGGGGTTGGCGAGAGGAGGGAGGGATCATCGTGGTCCCTGCCAGGCGGAGTGAGAACCGTCTTCCAGGTCGGCTGCCAGGCATCGTTCGTGGGCGACGGAGCGTGCCCGATCAGGCGGGTTGCGTGCAGCGCGTCAGGAAACCGGGAGGCACGGGATGACCAGGCATGCGTTCACACCGGAGCGGTACTACACCACGATGGGGTCCCATCCGCCGGCGCTGCGGATCGCGCCGGGCGACACGGTCGTGACGACGACCGTCGACTCCCTCGGGCAGGACGCGAACGGGGAGCCGGTCACCCCGGGGTTCAATCCGATGACCGGTCCCTTCCTTGTCGAGGGAGCAGAGCCGGGTGACACGCTGGTCGTGCGCCTGGATCGACTCGCTCCCAATCGCCCGACCGGCGTGTCAGCATCCGTGCTGGCGCCGAACGTGGTCGATCCGGAGTTCGTCCGCCATTTGCCGGAGCGGCCGCTCGTGGTGTGGGACATGGATCTCGCGCGGGGTGAGGCGTCGCTGCAAACGCCGGTTCCCGGACTCGAGGTGCTGCGGCTGCCGCTGGAGCCGATGCTGGGGTGTTTCGGTGTGGCGCCTGCCCACAGCCAGGCGATCTCCACGGTGACCGCCGCGGAGCATGGCGGCAACATGGATTACCGCGGATTCCGGGCGGGCGTGACCGTCTATTTCCCGGTCTTCGTGCCGGGGGCGTTGCTGTGCGTGGGAGATGGTCATGTCACCCAGGGCGATGGCGAGATCACGGGCACCGGAATCGAAGTCTCGCTCGATGTCGAATTCACGGTCGACCTGCGGAAGGGCGAGCAGATCGGCTGGCCCCGCGGCGAGAACGAGGAGGAGATCTTCACGACCGGCAACGCGCGGCCGCTCGACCAGGCGCTGCAGCACGCGACGACCGAAATGGTGCGCTGGCTGGAGCGTGACTGGGAGCTGGACGTGGTGGCCGCCAGCACGCTGCTCGGGCTGTGCGCGGAGTACGACGTCGGCAACGTCTTCGACCCGGCGTACACCATGATCTGCAAGTTGCCCAAGCGGGTGCTGCGACAGGTGGCGGCGGCGAGGTGATTCGACCCGGCCGCGTGCGCGGCCGAGCGCTTCGCGCACCCGGGCATCTCAGCCTCACCTTTACCCACATCGTTCACGACACCTGGGTCCCCCATGAGTCGGGGGCCA
>CBFGRG010000332.1:0-4443 GCA_965651105.1 uncultured bacterium
CATCACCGGCGTCGCCATGCGCTCCAAGGCGTACTGGGGGTATGACGACAATTTCATGGAGACGTTTCGGCCCGAGCTGACGGTCACGCCCGAGCAGATCAAGCGCGACCACGTCGCCGTCGCCGTGCGGGAGGCTCGCCTCGCCGGGTTCGTGCACCTCCGACCGGAGCGCGGCGACACGCTGGAGCTGCTCTCACTCTTCATCGACACCTGGGCGATCCGGCAGGGGGTCGGACAGCGCCTGTGGGATTACGCCATCGCCTACGCCCGCGAGCATGGCTACCGCAGTGTGACGCTGGAAAGCGATCCCAACGCCGAGGCGTTCTATCGCAAGCAGGGTGCGGTCGAGACTGGACAACGCGAGTCGAACCTCATGCCCGGTCGCGTGCTGACGCTGATGACGATCACGCTCGATTGATCGTCCCCTGGTCCAGCCCCAGCAGCCGGCGGAGCATCCCGCGCTGCCAGAAGATGTGCATGCCGTACGCCCAAGCCACGGTCGCCGCCAGCACCACGACGATATCCATCAGGCCGAGCTCAGCCAGCATGAAGAAATCACGCAGCCCATCGTGAAAGAAGGCGAAACCTCCCGCGACCGCCAGCAGCGCCACCAGCACCGGCACCCGCCAGTCTCGCGCCAGCGGCGCGCCACCTTGCCACATCGTCGAAGGTGGCCGCACGAACAGCACGACCAGCAGTCCGCACAGGACCGCCACTGCCGTCAGCACCGTCTGCGCCAGCTCGGTGTTCGCCGTCGTCCGGGCGTAGGTGACGTAGAGCATCGTTTCGACCATGCCGATGCTCAGGAACGCCGGCACCGTGAAGGGGAGCACGTTGCGCAGCAGCCCACCAGGCAGGCGATCGGGCGCGGTCCACATCGCCAGCACGAAGGTGGGAATCCCGACCGTCAGCAGCGCCGGCAACGCGTTCTGCGTCGGGATCACCGGAAACGCCGCGCCGACGAGCCCCGCGCCGAGGATCGCCACGGCGATCGAAAGTGACCGTGTCAGGAACAGCTTGAGCAAATCCTGCAGCGAGCGAACGATGCGTCGCCCCTCCCGGAACGCGGCTGGCAGCACGCCGAACGCATTGCCCAGCAGCACCATGTCGGCCACCGCCCGCGTCGCCTGGGCGCCATGCTCCATCGCGATGCCGACCTCGGCCTGTTTCAATGCCAGCACGTCGTTGATGCCGTCGCCGATCATCGCCACGTAATGCCCGCGCTGCTGGAGCTGCTGGACCAGCGCGAGCTTCTGCTCCGGTGTGATCCGCCCGAACACCGCGCCCCGCTCGGCCGCCTCGGCCAGCTCGGCATCGCTCATGTCCGCGAGGTCGATGCCGGACACCAGCGTCGTTTCGTCGCCGATGTCGAACCCGGCCTGGCGAACCAGCGCCGCGACCGTCTCCGGGTTGTCGCCGGAGATGATCTTGATCCCGATCTCCGCCTGCCGGAACCGCTCCAGCGTCGACGCCACGCCCGGTTGCAGCTCGTCGCGGAAGCTGACCAGGCCAAGGGCCGTCAGTCGCTCAGGCAGGCACGGCTCGCCGGCAGCGTCGTGAAGCGAATCGTCCCGACCCGCCCGGGCCAGCAGGATCACCCGCAGCCCTGACTCGGCCCACTCGGCCACCTTCGCCGATACCTCGTCTGGCCGGTCCAGCCGGGACAGCAGCATATCGGGCGCGCCGAGCACGAGTGCCGCTTCTCCCTCCACGGCGATCGCGCTCCACTTGCGCGCTGACGAGAAGGGGATTTCGAAGCGAACCCGCCGGGACTCAGCCGGGAACGCGTCCGCGAGCGCCTCGATCGTCGTGTTGCGGCTGGTGGCACAGGCGGCATAGACGCCGAGCGCGTGGACGAACTCCGCCGAGCTGGCGTCGATCGGCTCGATCTCGCTCACCGCAAGCGCGTTGGTCGTCAGCGTGCCGGTCTTGTCCAGGCAGATCGTGTCGACGTGGCTGAGTGACTCGATCGCGTTCGCCTGCCGCAGCAACGCGCCCTGCCCGGCCAGCCGGATCGCGCCCATCGCGTAGGTCACGGTCAGCATCAGCGCGATCCCTTGCGGCAGCAGGCCAACCACCACCGCGATCGCCCGAACGGTCTCCTGCACCGAGTACCCCTGGTAAGCGCGGTTGAGGCTCGCGGCGAGCGGATCGTAGATGGCGTCTACCAGCATGCCGAGCAGCCGGATCACGAGATCGAGCACGATCGGCCCGCCCAGCACGAGAATCAGCACCACCATCACCCGCAGCACGAGGTCGATCTCGCGCTGGGCCGGCGTCCGCGTCGTCTGGAACACCCGCGCCTCGGCCGTGAGCTGGTTCGCCCGGCTCCTGGCGCCAACGCGCTCGGCCTCGTAGGTCATCCGGCCGCTGACGACGAAGCTGCCCGAATAGACCGGCTCACCAGCTGCCTTCGAGACGGGGTCCGATTCCCCTGTCAGCAGGGCCTCGTCCAGCGCGACGTTGTCACTGGTCACGATACTGCCGTCGACCATCACCTGATCGCCCACGCTGGCCTCGAGCAGGTCGCCAAGCACGATTTCGGCCCGATCGACCTGCCGCGCCTCGCCATCGCGGATCACCGTTGCCTGCATCCGGGCGAGCAGGGCGATACGGTCGAGCGCGATCTTGGCGCGCCACTCCTGGATCACCGCGATCACAACGTTCATCAGCACCAGGCCAACGGTCACGATCGCGTCGTTGACCAGCCCCATCGCCAGCAGCGCGAGGCCGACGACGAAGATGATCACGTTGATTGACATGAACGCATTGTCGCGGACGATCTGGCCGAAGGAGCGACTCGGGGCGAAGGCGACGTCGTTGCCCTGACCCGCGGCGCGGCGGCGAGCGGCTTCCTCCTCCGTCAGGCCGGTGGGCGGCGTGGGCGCAGCATCGGGCTCATACCCATCGCCCGATGGAGAGGGGGGCGAAACGGGCTGCTCCGCGATGGATGTGGTTGGGCGACGCTGATCGAGTGACCCCACGAAACCGCTCCTTTTGGTGTCATGGAGATGGTAGCGGATATCGCCGGGGAGGGGCGCGAGCCTCCCCGGGACATGAGGGCTTCGTGAGGGCTTGTCGTTACGCGGGACGATCCAGCACCCGCTCGGTGTCGGCGGCCCGAATCCGCGTGTAGTACGGCGTCACGTAGTAGGGGTCGCCGTCGTCACTGACGAAGATCCACGTCACATCGAACTCCTCACCGGGGCTCAGGTCCGGTCCGACGCTGTCCGCCCCCTTCCAGGCGAACCGCAACCGGGGCGTGGCCCGCGTCGCGCGGACACGGTCGGCAACGTAGAAGAACGCCGTACCGCGTGCCCCCTGGACGCAGGCGGGCGACCGGTCGCTGTCGCCCCGATGGTAGGGTTCCAGCTCCGCGATCGGGACCGGCCGCTTCCACGCCGTGGGATCGATGGCGTCCTCCGCGCCCCGACCGAGGCCGGCGGCCGCCTGACTCACCCGGCTGACCACCGACGGCCACAGCCCCCGGTTGAGCACCTGTGCCGGGCACCACTTGCCATACCAGTGCTGGTGCTTGACCAGCGCGGTGTCCGTCGACCACCCCTTCGCCGCGATCAGCCCGGCGTGCAATGCGATCGCGTTGCGCAGCGAGCGATCCCAGTCGATGCCGGGACCGTAGCACTGCTCGACATGCCAGCTCGTGCGATTGCCCTCGGGCGTGCCAGCCGCCCACGTCACCTCGTCGAGCGGCGTGAGCTGCCAGATTTCCCTGTCGTCGACGGCAAAGTTGAAGCCGACCTGCCGCCGCTGGCCGTTCTCGCTGGGGCCGTTGTGGAGGTAGTTGCGCTGGGTGCGGGCGTTCTGGCCCGGTGCACCGGTGTCGTGAAACGTCGTCTTCGTCTGCCCGGTGAAATGCTGGCCGGAGCGAACCCAGCCGACGAACCGGTCGGGGACGATGTCGATGTGGACGGCGATGTCGTCGGGCAACCAGACGTCGCGGTCGAGCCCGACGAAGCGGTGCGCCTTCATGGCCATGGGGAGATCTCCTGTCGAGGGAATGGTTGCGGAATGGTTCGGTATGCACAAGGACGATAAGTCGGGGGATCGGTAGAGACGCACCTCCCCTCCCCGCGGCGGGCGCCGGGGACGACGAAGACGCGACGGGACGGTCGAAACCCGTGTTCGGTCCGTCTGCGGTTGTGGTGGGGGCGCTGTTGCGCTCGGTGGGGTTCCGCACCGACTTTATGTCGCCGCTGCGTGGAAGTCAATCCCTGTTGGTCCTGAAATCCACCGTTTTGCGGCATCGGGGCAGGCGACATTGCCCGCTGCGCACCGTGGCGCCCTCGATCGCCGGGTGCGCGGGCAAGTCGCCGCTACCTCCAGCGGGTAAGAAGACGCGGCGGCCAGCAGGCGAGATACCTCCAGCGGGTGAGAAGCCGCGGCGGCCAGCAGGCGAGATACCTCCAGCGGGAGAGAAATCGC
>CBFGRG010000333.1:0-4432 GCA_965651105.1 uncultured bacterium
AACCCACCCGGATATCAAAGGTCTACGGCCTATCACCGATGGTAGTGGCAGGAATCACCCCTGACGTCCATCATGACCGCTTCAGCTCGGGGTGAGCGGTCATGTAGCAGCGAATGGCTTCGGGGAAGAGCTCACACTCGACGGCGAATACCCGCGCCGCCAGCGTCTCCGGGGTATCTCCGGGCAGCACCGGCACTTCGCGCTGGAGGATCGGCGGCCCGGTATCATATTCCTGTGTGACGACGTGCACCGTCGCGCCGGTCACGGCATCACCGTGGGCAAGCACCGCCGCGTGGACGCGGTTGCCATACTTGCCGCGCCCTGCCGCGTACGCTTCAGCCTGGGGCAGCAGGCAGGGATGGATATTGAGCATGCGCCCCTCCCACCCCGGATCGATCGCCAGTTGCTGCAGGAACCCGGCCAGGATCAGCAGGTCGGCGCCATGCTGCTCCATGGTGGAGAAGACCGTCCGGCTGCATTCGGCGGGATCCGGGACACCCTTCCACGTCACCACCGAGACCGGGATGCCGGCTTCGCGGGCTATCTCGACGCCGCGCACGCCGGGACGCGAGCTGACCACACAGACGACTTCGGCATCGAGCTTGCCCGCGGCGATCACCGCCAGCAGGTTCTCCAGCGTCCGGCCGGAACCGGAGAGCAGCACGCCGAGTCGCCACGGCCGCCGATCGGGCGTCTGCCCCATGCCGTCACGGTTTTCCTCCGTCATCCCGCCATCCCGATCATGCTCCTCGCTGCCAACACCGGAACCGTGCCCGACATCTCACCCGGTACACTACAGGATGACAGTTGATTCAGCCCACCCGGAAGGACCATCGGCATGCCCAGCGACAACGAATCATCGAGCCAGCAGCGGCGTCCACCCGCGCGCGGGCGTCCCGGCAGGCGACCGGGGCGCCGAAATCCGGCTCGGCCACAGCCCACTCCGCCGCCCAGCGAGCCGATCGAGGTCGATATCGCCCGCATCGTCGGCGATGGCAAGGGCATCGCCTTCCACGACGGCAAGACGGTGTTCGTGCCGGAGACCGCCCCCGGCGATCGCGTCCGCGTATCGGTGCGCAGCCAGCGCGGCAAGGTGATCCAGGCCGAGCTGCTGGAGGTGCTGGAGCCGTCGCCGAAGCGCGTCGAGCCGCCCTGCCCCTATTTCTCCGTCTGTGGTGGCTGCGACTTCCAGCAATTCTCCTATGACGATCAGCTCGCGACCAAGGTCGAGATGATCCAGGACAGCCTGCGCCGGATCGGGAAACTCGACCCGGTTCCGGACGTGCCGATCACCGCCTCGCCCGACCCGCTCGCCTACCGCTCCCGCGCCGAGTGGCAGATCGACCAGCGCCAGCGGAACATCGGCTACTTCGCCGCCGGATCGCACACGGTGGTCGATATCGACGTCTGCCCGATCCTGACGCCCGACGTGCAGGCGCTGCTGACCACGCTTCGAGACGATTTCGCCGCCGGTATGGTCAGCCGCTCCGCCTACGAATATCGCGGCGTCGCCGGCGACGTCGGCAGCGTGCTGGAGCCGACTGGCGCGACGCGCTCCCGCCTGGTGATTCGCACCGTCGGCGGGCATCCGTATCGCTTCAACGCTGACTGCTTCTTCCAGGCGAACATCCCGGTCACCGAGCTGCTGCTGGAACGGGTGCTGGAGATCGCCGACGTCGCCATGGACGACGCCGGCATCGCGGTGGATCTTTACTGCGGCGTGGGTCTGTTCACCAAGCCGCTGGCCGACCGGTTCGACCGAGCGATCGGCGTCGAGAGCGACCGCACATCGACGCAGTTCGCGATCGAGAACACCGGCGCGTCGGACGACGACAGCAATGTCCGCATCGTCACCTCGCCGGTCGAGCCGTGGATTGCGGAAGACCGCTCGCCACTGGGGCGGGTGTCGCTGCTGGTGTTCGATCCGCCCCGGGCCGGCGCCGGGCCACAGGTGATCGAGGGCATGCTGCGCATGAATCCGACACACATCGCGGCGGTTTCATGCGATCCGGCGACCTTTTCGCGGGACGTGCGCGGGTTGATCGACGGCGGCTACGAGCTGGTGTCGGTCGACGCGTTCGACATGTTCCCGCAGACACACCACGTCGAGCTGGTCGGGCACCTCCAGCGAAGCGAGGGCGCGTGACGATCCGGTTCGAGCCGCTGGCCGAGCGCCACATTCACGACGCGACGATGCTGGCGCTCACGGCGTTCGCGCACGAGCGCGAGCGGGTGCCGGCGCTGGCCGCCGAGGGGGTACCGACCGTTCTCGGCCGCGCCGTCGCCGACCTGATTCAGCGCGGCACCGGGGTCGCGGCGCTCGACGGCGACCGGCTGATGGGATATCTCGCCTTCTTCGGCCCGATCGACGGCTTCTGGAACAGCGCCCCCGGCTGCTTCACACCCCTGCATGGGATGGCGGTATCGGGGAATGCGCGGAGCCGGCTGACCTCGCTGCTCTTCCAGCACGAGGCCGAGCCGATGGTCGCAAAGGGTGTCGAGATCTTCTCGATCTCGACCTATCGGCACGACGATGAGGTCGCCGAAGCGCTGACACTGGGCGGCTTCGGCATCCGCCTCGCCGATGCGATCCGGATGGTCGACCCGCCGCTCGGTGTCGCGCCGGTGCCGGGCATCGCCATGCGGGAGATCGGCTGGCGTGACGCCGGGTCGCTGCTTCCGCTGTTCAACGGGCTGGTGCGGCATCTGCGCGGGAGCCCGGTCTTCGTCGGCATCGACAGCGAGTACTCGGAGCGACAATTCGCCGAGCTGCGCGAGCGCCGGCAATCGCGCTTCTTCGTCGCATCCGACGGGGAGACGCCGGTCGGCTACCTGGAGGTGACCGGCGATGGCGAGAATGTGCTGACGACCGCGCCGGACATGGTCAACATCTGCGGCGCGTTCCTTGCCGAGGAGTACCGAGGCCGGGGGATCTACGACGGCTTGCTCGACTTCACGCTGGCGACGCTGCGCATCGAGGGGATCCGGCGCATCGGGGTCGATTTCGAGACGACGAATCCAGCGGCGTTGCACTTCTGGACGAAACACTTCGACCGCTACACGTCGTCATTCGCGAGGCGAATCGATGCGTTGTCGTAGCGCTGTCCCTGTGGCGGCCCATGCCGAACGGCCGCCACAGGGGCGGCACTACGATGCGATGATGGAATCATGACCGACTCGACTATTACCGTCCGACTCACCCTGCCGCTGCCGCCGGGAGTGAACAACCAGTACGTCACCGCCGGCCGCCGACGCGTGCTGAGCAAGCCGGCGAAGGCGTTCAAGGCCGAGGTGACGAAGCTCCTGCTCGACCACCGCGAGCGCAACCGAATCACCACGGCGCAGGAGCGAACGATCAGGGACGCCTGGATCGGCGTCTACCTGACGTTTTACTTCGAGACCCCGCTGAAACGCGACCTCGACGGCGGTCTCAAGATCGCCCTCGATGCGATCGCGGAGGGGCTCGGGTTCGACGACCGGCGGGTGGTCGACATTCACCTCACCAAGCGCATCGACCCGCTGCGCCCGCGGCTGGAGGTCGAGCTGGAGACGATCGCCGACTGGCAGTTCGACGAGACCTACGTCTATCTCGGTGACGCGTAGTTCCTCATCGGGGCGACACGCGTCACGCGCATGGCTTGAAGCTGCCTGCAATACAGAAGGAATCCAGTCGGGTATAGTGGAACCATAACCGGCAAACGTTGACAGGGTTCACCTCGGCATGCCATATACCTCTGCGGATCGTTCCAACAATCCGTCTCTTTCGTTATGGCTCCTCGGCCGATTTCATGTCGAAATCGAAAGTATCACGGTCGACCCGGCACGATGGCGCCGTCGCAAGGTTCGTCACCTGCTGGCGATGCTCGGGCTCGCGCCGGGCCACACCCTTCATCGGGAGCAGGTTCTGGATGAGCTCTGGCCGGATACCGACCCCGCCTCAGCCGACAACAACCTCCACCAGACGCTACACCTGGCGCGTCGCGCGCTCGACGACACTGTCGAGGGGGCGGGCAGCCAAATCACGCTTGTGGACGATCTCGTCTCGCTTGCCGGGACACCGTGGGTCGACGTACTCGCATTCGAAGCGGATGCGTCACGTGCCCGCGCCGGTGACCGGGGCGCGCGGCAGTCGGCGCTGGCACGCCTGACCGGCGAGCTCCTGCCAGAGGACCGCTACGAACCCTGGACGGCCTCACGGCGCGACGCGATCGATGCAACCTGGCTGGAGCTCACGCTGGCGGAGGCGCATGCCCACCACGCCGATGCCAGGCTAACGACCGCGATCGAGATGTCGCAGCAAGTCGTCGCGGCGGATCCTCTTCACGAAGAAGCGCATAGGCTGCTGATGCGCATTCACACCGAGGCCGGCAACCGCGCCGCCGCGCTCCAGCAATACGCCACCCTCGAAACCGCCCTCAGGAAAGAGCTCGAC
>CBFGRG010000334.1:0-4431 GCA_965651105.1 uncultured bacterium
TAGCTCAGCTGGGAGAGCGCTACAATCGCACTGTAGAGGTCGGGGGTTCGAGTCCCCCCGTCTCCACCCCGAACGAGACTGAACGACCGTGGCATCGCGCCACGGTCTTTTTGTGTCACCCGAGTATTTCGGCGATCTGTCCTTGCACCGCCGCGCGAATCTCACGGTCGTACCGCTTCGGATCGACGTCTCGCGGCGTCGCCTCGACGAACCTGCCCTCGGGGAGCAGCTTCGCTGTTCGTCGCGCCAGCGCGAGCGGGTGCATCACGTCGCGATCCACGCCGATCACGAGCGCCGGCATGTCGACCCCTCGCACCTCGCCGTCTTCCCGCCAGGCGACGTTTTTCGGCACCTCCGCGAGACGAACCGCCCGCTCACGCGCCATTGGCTTTTCGAGCTGGTCCAGCGCACTGCTCGCGCCGGACGTCGTGACCTCCGCGATGGCGCGGTACTCCGGCGACGCCAGCAGGCTCGCTCGGGCGGCTTCCGGGTTAACCGAGCGCAGGAGGCTCGCGGTGACCGGCAGCACGGTCAGGTTATCTGGACTCGAGGTGTCGTCGAAGGCCGGTCGAACGAGCGCCATCCCGCGCAGATCGAGCGTCCGGCTGATCGCCAGTCGAAGCGCCAGCGCCGCGCCCATCGAGATGCCAGCGACGATCACCGGCTTGCTTCCCTGCCCCAGCCGATCGATCAGCGCAAGGAGATCGGCCGAGAGCGCCTCGAAGGTGAACGCCCCTGGTGGCCCAACGATGGGCGACTCCCCGTGCGCGCGCAGATCCGGGGCGAGCACGGCAATGCGTGGATCTGAATACCCGTCGATCAGCCCGAGCGCCTGTTGCCGATCGCCGCCGAGTCCATGCAGGAGCAGCAAGAGCCACGCACCGTCCGGGTTCCTCAGGTCGAACGTTGCGGTGGTCGCGTATTCCTCGTGATCACTCACGTCGCGCCCGCCCCCTCGAACGCATCGAGCATCACCGCCCGCACCTGTGGCAATTGCTCCGGGGTGGCGTCCTGCACGATGAACGGCACCGGATGGGGCAACTGCCGATACAGCTCGAAAAGCGCGACCCAGTCAAGTCCGGGCTGCCCGTCGAGAACGGACTGCCAGCCGTTCGGGTCCTTGCCGTGGAGGCAGAGCGTCTGCGCGCCGAGCTCGGCGAACGCCTCCTTCAGGATCGCTGCGTGCCGGTCCCTGGGCGCGTCACCGACGAGGTTTGCCGGATCGAGGATGAACCCGATTTGGTCGGCGTCCCCACCGAGCTCGGACAGCAAACGCTTCGCCTGCGCTGTCCCGGTGACGACGTTGCCCGGCTCCGGCTCGATCGCCAGCTTCACGCCCGCCTCAGCTGCTGCAGGTACCAGCGCGTCGATCGACCGCCGGAAGTCGGTCCACGCCTCTTCTGAGCTGTTCTCGGGATGCCATCGCCACATGTTCTCGGGATCGCGCGTGCCAGTGCACAGGGTCACTGCCTCGGCCCCCATCGGACCGAGCGCGGAGATGTAGCCAGCCGCGTGCCGTGTGCGTTCCTCGCGAGTTGCCGGTTCCGGGTGGGCCATGTTGTAGGTGCTCGAAATGCCCCAGAGGCGGATCTTTCGCGTCGCGAAGCTCGCTGCGATGCCGGCGAGGTCCAGCCGCTCGACCTCCTCACGGCCGGGCAGCGCGGGATAACCCAGGGCGGAGAAGTTGAACTGCATCGTCCGGAGATCGAGCTCGGCGAATCTGTCCGCCAGGGCATCCGCTGAATCCTCCCGAAAGATGCGAGCGAACGCGCCGAACTGTCGCCGGAGCTCCCCGGAAGCGTCGTGAGCGGTCACAGTCTCACCTCCCTGCCACCGTTTCGTGACGATTCTGCCACCGCCTCGATCCACTGCACGGCACGCACGCCATCCTCGGGGGTCGGGTCGGTGGGTGTGTCATCGAGAATCGACCGCGCGAAGGCCTCGACCTGGCGCTTGAACGGATTGGTGTCGCCGAAGTGCGGCACCAGCGAGATCCCTTCCGCCTCGATGTGCACCGCCACCTCGCTCGCGTGCCGGAAGAACGGAAACCGCGTTCGCGTCGAGATGTGGCCGAACTCGCCGTAGATCTCCATGCCCTCGGCCCACTCACCGCGAACATCGGTCGAGATCTCGAACGAGATGAGCCCATCGCTGTTCCGCATGCCGGCAATGCCGTGCCAGGTGTAGTCGTTGCCGACATGCCCGACGCGCGCCGACACCCAGGTCGCTGGCCCGCCGAACACCTCGAGCCCATCGAAGACGTGCGCGCCCTGCGTGGCGAGCTGATAGCGCTCGCGGTCAGTCTTGAACGTGCTTTCGACCTGCCGGACCTCGGGATCGACAACCAGCGCCGGGAACAGTGTTGCCTCGGTCGGAGGTCGAAGCGCCGCCATCACCCGGTACCAGGCGTTCAGGCTGAGGATGCGGCCGATCTTCGGCAGGTGTTCCCGCGCGAACGCAAGACCCGGATCGTGCCGGCGCATCGATCCGGTCTGAAGCTTCAACCCACGCGCATTTGCCAGATCGGCGAGCTCCTGCGCCTCTTCACGGGTCGACGCAAGCGGCTTTTCCATGAGCACGTGCCTGCCCGCTTCGAGTGCCGCGACGCCGAGCGGATGGTGAAACCGATCGGGTGTGGCGATGACGACAGCGTCCAGATCGAGCTGGAGAAGCTCCTCGGTGTTCGTGAACGGTTCAGCGTGATATTTTGCGGCGACACCGCTTGCCAGGGTCGAGCTGGGATCGCTGATCGCAACCAACTCGACGTTGGCTGCCTTCTCGATCGCCGGCAGGTGGGCCACCTGGGCAATGCGACCTGCCCCGATCACGCCGAGGCGTATCTTCCGCTCGTCACGCTCAGCCGATGTCATTCCCTACCCCCGCGTTTTCGGTCGAGTCTGCCAATTGGCACCCGGCCACATCCTCGTGAATGGCGCTCAAAAATGAGAACTCCGGCAGCGGACCTGTCTGGTCTCGCTACCGGAGTATCTCGCGCACCTGCTGTCGAGTCGACTGCGATCTCGGCAGATCGTTTCGGATTGTCGCTACACCGGTTGGGGCGACAGCGTACCGAACGAACCGCGATCGTCGTCCTCCTCGTCGCGGCGGTCCTGCTCCATTCGCTCGCGCAGCGACTGCGTTTCCATCGCGATGCGCGACGGCCTGCCGGTGGGCGGGCCCACCAGCTCGGGCTTCGGCCGCGGCGAGTCGAAGAGCCGCTCCAGCTCCTCGTCCTCGATCGTCTCCTCCTGAATCAGCAGTCGGGCGATCGCCTCCAGCCGGTCGAAGTGCCGCTGGATGATATCCATCGCGCGCTCGTGCGCCCGATCGACGATCTGCCGGACCTCCTGGTCGATCTTGTAGGCGATCTCGTCGCTGTAGTTGCGCTGCTCGCTGATCTCCCGACCGAGGAAGACCATCTCGTCCTTCTTGCCGAAGGCCAGCGGCCCGAGCGAGCTCATGCCGAACTCGGTCACCATCCGCCGGGCGATCCCGGTCGCGCGCTCGATATCGTTCGACGCGCCGGTGGAAATCTCCTCGAAGACGAGCTGCTCGGCGATCTGCCCCGCCATGAAGACGGCGATGTCGTCCTCGAATTGCGCCTTCGTCTTGAAGAGCCGGTCCTCGTCCGGGACCATCCGCGTGTAGCCACCGGCCATGCCGCGGGCGACGATCGAGACCTTCCGGACCGGATCGGCATGCGGCAGCATCCGCGCCACCAGCGCGTGCCCGGCTTCGTGATAGGCGGTCATCAGCCGCTCGCGCTCGGAAATCACCCGGCTCTTGCGCTGCGGCCCGGCAATGACGCGGTCGATCGCCTCGGTCAGCTCGGACCGGCCGATCACCTTCTTGTTGCGCCGCGCGGCGAGGATCGCCGCCTCGTTGACGAGGTTTTCCAGGTCGGCGCCGGAAAAGCCGGACGTCTGGCGCGCGAGGTTTTCGATGGAGACGCTGGTCTCCATCGGCTTGCCACGGGTGTGAACTTCGAGAATCGAGCGCCGGCCACCGATGTCCGGGCGGTCGAGAATGACCTGCCGGTCGAACCTGCCAGGACGCAGCAACGCCGGATCGAGCACGTCTGGCCGGTTGGTGGCGGCGATGATAATGACGTTTGTGCTGCTGTCGAAGCCATCCATTTCGACGAGGATCTGATTCAGTGTCTGCTCGCGCTCGTCGTGGCTTCCGCCGAGCCCCGCCCCGCGCTGGCGCCCGACCGCGTCGATCTCGTCGACGAAGACGATGCAGGGCGCGTTGCGCTTGGCCTGCTCGAACAGGTCGCGGACGCGGCTGGCGCCGACGCCAACGAACATCTCGACGAACTCGGATCCGGAGATGCTGAAGAACGGCACCCCCGCCTCGCCAGCCACCGCCCGCGAGAGCAGCGTCTTGCCGGTGCCCGGCGGGCCGACCAGCAGCACGCCGCGCGGGATG
>CBFGRG010000335.1:0-4431 GCA_965651105.1 uncultured bacterium
TCGCGATGCAGGTCGCGGCGATGTCGCCCAGCTACGTCTCCGGCGATGACATCCCCGATGCCGATTTCCAGAACCTCGAAGCATCGCACGGCTCGCGCGACGAGGCCATCAAGGCGGTCGCGCTGCTCGACCAGGTCTTCATCAAGGACAACAAGAAGACCATCCGCGAGCTCGTGAAGGAACATATCGGCAAGCTCGGCGAAAACATCGTTGTCAGCCGATTCAGCCGCTTCGAGCTCGGCGGCGACGCCCACACCGCTTCTGCCGCGCCCCGGGCGACGACAACCGAGGACTAGCCCGAACCGGCGCCGTTCCTGCCCCGCGGGGACGGCGCCATCGCATATCCGGCGTCCCCATCCAGCGAGCCAGGAGCGTTTCCTTCATGCCCCAGCTGTATCAGCGAGTTCTCCTCAAGCTCAGTGGTGAGGCCCTGATGGGCAACCAGCAGTTTGGTATCGATCCGACCGTTGCCACCAAGATGGCTCGGCAAATCGCCGATACGCTGGAAACCGGCACCCAAATCGGCATCGTCATTGGTGGCGGAAACATCTGGCGCGGCCTCTCTGCCGCCAGTCAGGGCATGGACCGCGCCACCGGCGACTACATGGGCATGATCGCAACCGTGCTCAATGCGCTCACCCTGCAGGACGCGCTCGAGCAGGAAGGCGTTCAGACCCGGGTGATGACCGCGATCGAGATGCGTGATGTCGCCGAGCCGTACATCCGCCGCCGCGCCATTCGCCACATGGAGAAGGAGCGGGTGGTGATCCTCGCCGCCGGCACGGGCAACCCCTACTTCACCACCGACACCGCAGCGGCACTGCGCGCGCTCGAGCTCGATGCCGATGCCCTGCTGATGGCCAAGAACAACGTCGATGGCGTCTACACCTCCGATCCCCGGACCAACCCGGACGCCCGTCGCTACACCCATATCACCCATCAGGAAGCGCTGGAGAAGAACCTGCGCGTGATGGACGCCTCGGCGCTCGCGCTCTGCCGCGACAACGACCTGCCGATCGTCGTTTTCGACATGACTACCGACGGCACGATTCGCCGCGTTGTCGAGGGCGATCAGGTTGGGACTTTGGTATCCTCACAGGAGACCATCGCCTCACGCTGACCGCGCACTGTCCCGGGCGATCGCGCCACTCATTGCCAGGAAAGGACGGCACCTGCATGACCGCCGAGATCCTCAAGGACGCGGAAACGCGCATGCGCAAGGCCATGGACGCCCTGCACAACAATCTCGCGACGATCCGCACCGGCCGCGCCACACCCGCGCTGCTCGATCGCATTCACGTCGACTACTACGGAACGTCGACACCGCTGAATCAGCTCGCAGGCGTCTCGGCGCCCGAAGCACGCATGCTGGTCATCCAGCCGTGGGACCGTGGCAGCATGGGTCTGATCGAAAAGGCCATCATGCAGTCTGATCTCGGCCTGACCCCGAACAACGATGGTCAGGTGATCCGAATCAACATCCCGGCCCTGACCGAGGAGCGGCGCAAGCAGCTCGTCAAGGTCGTGCACCAGACGGTCGAGGAAAGCAAGATCGCGGTCCGCAACATCCGCCGTGATGCCGTCAGCCAGCTCCGAAAGCAGCTGAACGACAAGGCGATTTCCGAAGACGAGGAGCGGCGGTCGGCCGAAGAGATCGACAACCTGTCGAAGAAGTACGTCGACGAGGCGGACAAGATCGGCAAGGACAAGGAACAGGAAGTCCTCGAGGTCTAGGGATGTCCGCCACGCATTCGCACGCACCATCCCACCACCAGCCAGATCAGATACCCGCGGCCGTTCCCGGCGCGCCGATCGACCCGGCGCGGGTGCCACAGCACGTTGCCATCATCATGGATGGCAACGGCCGCTGGGCCAACCAGCGTGGCCTCGCACGCCTTGAAGGGCACGAAGCGGGTACCGAGAACATTCGCCGTATCACCCACGCGGCGGGTGAGCTCGGCATTCGCTATCTCACACTCTGGGCATTTTCGGCAGAGAACTGGAGGCGGCCAAAGGAGGAGGTCGAGGGGATCCTTAACATCCTCGGCCGCGCGATCGAGACCGAAACCGACGAGCTGCACCGGCAGGGCGCCCAGCTTCGCCATATCGGCGATCTCGGCTCGCTGTCGCCGGAACTGCGGGAGGCGATCCAGGACGCAATCACGCGGACACGGGACAATGACAAGCTCGTGTTGACCCTCGCGTTCAACTACGGAGGCCGGCAGGAGCTCCTGCGCGCCATCCGCGACATCGTCGCAACAGGCGTGGCTCCGGGTGATATCGACGAGGACCTGGTCGAGCGCCATCTCTACACGCACGATCTGCCCGACCCCGATCTCATCGTGCGCACATCTGGCGAGTACCGTCTCAGCAACTTCCTCTGCTGGCAAGGTGCCTATTCCGAATTGCACTTTTGCAGCAAGCTCTGGCCCGATTTCGCCCCGGAAGACCTTGAAGCAGCCGTTCGCGACTACGCGTCGCGAGAGCGCAGGTTCGGCGCCGTCTCCGCTGCCAAGCCGGCGCACGGATAGGGAGGGACCATCCTGCGAACCAGGGTCATTTCCTCCCTCGGCGTGATCGCGGTTGGCGTCTTTGGCGCAGTTGTCGGCGGGGCCGTATTCGCCGCGATCATCGCCGCCATTGGCCTCGGTGCCTATCACGAGCTCTCTCGAATGACGCCTCGCATTGGACTCGGCTACCACATCGGGTGGCCCGGGTACGGCGTCGTCTTCGCCGGTGCCGCACTCGCGCTGGTCAGCCGCGACTCCTGGACGATCGCGGCGATGATCGCAGTTGCGGTCCTGTTGCCAACCCTGATGATCTTCCGCATGGAGATTTCGGCGGAGAGCTTCGCCACCTGGGTCGCAACCCTGGCCGCTGGGGCATATATCGGCTTTCCAGTCTTCGCGGCGGTCGCGCTGCGCCGAACAACTGGCGACCTCGATGTCGCCTGGGCCAGCGACCTTGGCGATGCGTTCTCCCCCGGTGAGACATCGATGGCGCTCGGCATGGCCTGGACGATGCTTGCCATCCTTGCCACCTGGCTCGCCGATACCTTCGCGCTCTTCGTCGGCAGGGCCATCGGCCGCACGCCGCTCATTCCGCATATCAGCCCGAAAAAGACGCTGGAGGGCGCCATTGGCGGCTTCCTCGGCGGCGTGATCGCAGCAGTGCTCGTCACCATCCTGCTCGGCCTTCCCGATGTGACCATCCCCCTCGCGATCGGTATCGGCGTACTGCTCAGTGCCGTTGGCATCTGCGGCGACCTGATGGAGTCGTTCATCAAGCGATCTGCCGGCGTGAAGGACAGTGGTGCGCTGATCCCTGGCCATGGCGGCATCTTCGACCGCGTCGATGCGCTGCTGCCAACCTTCCTCGTCGCGTGGGCCCTGCTTCAGGCCATCTCGGCGTAGTTCTCGACGCGAAGGGAGTTCCCGTGGTCACGCGCATCGCCCTGCTGGGTTCCACCGGTTCCATCGGCCGCCAGACGCTGGATGTCATCGAACGGCATCCCGACGAATTCGAGGTCATCGCCCTCGCAGCGGGGAGAAATCTTGACCTTCTGGCCGAGCAGGTGCGTCGCCATCGCCCGGCGCTCGTCGTATCGACCGCAGAACCAGGTACCTTCGCCAACACCGAAACGCTGCCCACGCCCGAAGGTCTCGAAGCGGCCGCGACACGGTCGGACGTCGACCTCGTCGTCTTCGCGACCTCGGGTCACGCCGCTATTCCCGCGACCATGGCGGCCATCGAAGCAGGAAAGGCGGTCGCGCTGGCGAACAAGGAGGCGATCGTCTGTGCCGGTGATCTCATCATGCCGCTCGCCCGCCGCCACGGCGTCACCATCCGGCCGATCGACAGCGAGCACAGCGCTATCTGGCAGGCACTGGCATCGGGGCCAGCATCGAGCCTCAGCCGGATTATCCTGACGGCCTCAGGCGGGCCATTTCGCACCACGCCGGCCCACACGCTCGCCCGCGTCACCTATGAACAGGCGCTGAAGCATCCGAACTGGAGCATGGGCGCCAAGATCACGATCGATTCCGCCACCCTCGCCAACAAGGGGCTGGAAGTGATCGAAGCGCACCACCTCTTCGACACGCCGATCGACGCCATCGATGTGGTGGTCCACCCCGAACAGATCATCCACTCGCTGGTCGAGTATGAAGATGGAAACACCATCGCGCAGTTAAGCAATCCGGACATGCGGCTCCCCATCCAGTACGCGCTCACCTGGCCCGGACGTCTCCCCTTCCCCGCGAAGCCGCTCGATCTTCCCACGATCGCCGGCCTCAGCTTCGAACCTCCTGACATGGAGAGATTCCCCGCGCTCCGACTGGCCCGTGAGGCCGGGACTGCAGGGATGACCTATCCGACCGTCTACAGTGCCGCCGACGAGGTCGCTGTGGAGGCATTCGCGAGTGGTCGCAT
>CBFGRG010000336.1:0-4414 GCA_965651105.1 uncultured bacterium
CATGGATCGGCGGCGCGGGGTTCGAGGACCAGTTCCAGGACGGCCGCTACCACGATGCATATGCCCGGGTCACCGGCGATGTCGTCCGGCAGGCGCAACTCGTCTTCCTGACCAGCTTCCACGTGCTTGGCGGCGTCTCGCCCGAAAGCGGTCTGGAGCGGTATTTCCCGTCGCCGGGCGATCCTGGAGCGATTCCCGCGACGCTGCTGCACAACGTTCCTGGCGGGTTCGTGCCGGGGACGCAGGCACTTGGCGAAATGATCGACGGCGCCGAGGGGCAGTTGGAGATCCTGAACTCGTACCTGACCGACCCGGACATGCTGGACCGGATCGAGGAGGCCGGAAAGCGCGGCGTGGACGTCACTGTGGTTGTGCCGCTCCGATCGAACGTGTCGCCGGCGCGTGATGCCGCCCAGCACAACTATGGGCGCCTGTTCGATGCCGGTGTGCGGGTGTACGAGTACGAGACGATCATCCACCAGAAGGTCTACATCGCCGATGACACGCTGATGATCGGCACGATCAACCTCGACGCCTGGGCGCTCTACCGAAACAACGAGATTGCGCTGCTGATCGAGGACCCGGCCGTCGCCGACGAGGCGCGACGGGTGCTGGTCGACGACGCGCTGTCGCGCTCGACAGCGGCGACGCTGCCGGAAGGCCGCTGGAACCGGCTTCAGGACTGGTTCTGGGACAAGATGGTGTACTTTCTGTAATTATGGTCCGAGACGGACACTGCCAACTTGCCGTGGCTTATCGTCACTCCGAGGTTGCCGCTGATTAACGGCATCATATGCCGCGCTGTTCAACCTCTCACGCGAAAGGACTCTCCATGGCCCAGGATCGTCAGCGTGTCGCGAGCGGATCGCCATTCGAGCCGGAGATCGGCTTCAGCCGGGCGTTGCGGGTCGGCAACCGGGTACTGGTCGCCGGCACCGCGCCGGTCTGGCCGGACGGTTCCTGCGATTCCGATCCTTACGTCCAGGCGAAGCGCTGCCTGGAGATCATCACGACGGCGCTGGCAGAGGCAGGCGCGAAGCCCGAACACGTCGTCCGCACGCGAACCTTCCTGACCGATGCCAGCTACTGGCAGGAGGTCGGCCGGGCACACGGCGAGGTGTTTCGCGATGTTCGCCCCGCGTCGACGATGATCGTCGCCGGCGGGCTGCTCGACCCGCGCTGGAAGGTCGAGATCGAGGCCGAGGCGGAGATCTCGTAGGGGAGGAGCGTGCCTCCTCCCGCACACCGACAGGCATGCAGCAGAGGTGAAATCATGACCATCTGGACCGAAGGCGGGCGCGAGGCGGCGATGTGCGTGGCGTGCAGCACGCAGTTCCCGCCGGAAACCGGTATCCCCGAGCGCTGCCCGATTTGCTCCGACGACCGCCAGTACATCCCCGACGCCGGGCAGCAGTGGACCACGCTCGGCGACGAACAGGGACGCCACCACAACACCTTCGAGGGGGTCGAGCCTGGCGTCACCCGTATCACGACGACGCCGAAGCTCGGCATCGGCCAGCACGCCTGGCTGATCGAGACCAACGGCGGCCGCGTCCTCTGGGATCTCGTCGGTTACGTCGATGAGACGACGATCGCCGAGGTCGAGCGGCGCGGCGGCATCGATGCGTTCGCGATCTCCCACTGCCACTACTACTCGACGATGGTCGAGTGGAGCCACGCGCTCGGCGATGTCCCGATCCTGATCCACGAGGCCGATCGCGAGTGGGTGATGCGGCCCGACGAGCGCGTGAAATTCTGGTCGGGCGACACGATGGACGTGCTTGACGGTGTGACGCTCATCCGCACGGGTGGACACTTCCCCGGCGGGCAGGTGCTGCACGTCGACGGCGCGGTCCACGCGCACGAAGCCGGGCTGCTCTTCGTCGGCGACATCATCCAGGTCGTGCAGGATCGCCACATGGTGACGTTCATGTACAGCTACCCGAACAGCATCCCGCTCGATCCCGGCTCGGTGCGGCGGATGGCCGACATGGTGAAGCCGTACGCGTTCGATCGCATCTACGGCGCGTTCCCCGGCGGAATCGTGCCGGATCGTGGCAGCGAGGTGGTACAGGAGTCGGCCGAGCGATACATCGCGCACGTCACCGCCGACCCCTCGACGACGATCGGGTAGCCTGAGCGAAGCGCGGACATCCGCGAGAGGAGGCTCGGCATGGGCAGGCGACGACGATTCGTACTCGGTGGGGTAGCCCTCGGTGCGGCGGTCTCGCTGGTGAGCAACGCAATCGACCAGCGCCGGGAGCTGGAGGAGCGCATCGCAGGCGAAATCGATGCCCTCCTCGCCACGGTCAACCCGGACGGTCAGGAGGTCGTCACCGAGGACGCGCTGGCCGGCTTGCCAGAGCCGGTGGGGCGATGGCTGCGATGGTCCGGTGTTGTGGGGAAGAAGCGTCCGGCGACCGTACGACTCCGCCAATCCGGCGAGCTGCGGCTCGGCAACAGCGGCTGGTTCCCGTTCGTGGCCGAGGAATACTTCACGATAGACCCGCCGGCGTTCATTTGGGCGGCCCGGATGACGATGGTGCCGGGGGTGACGGTCATCGGCCGCGACCGCCTGGTCGACGGCGAGGGCAGCATCGAGATGCGCCTGCTGGGCCTCGTGCCGGTCGCGCGGGACACCGGGCCGGAAATGGATCGCGGCGCGCTGCTGCGCTACCTGAACGAGATCATGTGGTTCCCGGCGGCGGCGCTCAGTCCGTCCATCAGTTGGGAGGCCGTCGACAGCGAGTCGGCTCGGGCGACGATCACCCACGCCGGCGTCAGCGCCAGCGCGACCTTCCGATTCGACCGGGATGGCCGCCTGACGGACATGGTCGCCGATCGGTACGATCGCGAGGCCGGGCGGGTGCTGCCGTGGTCGACGCCGATCTCCGACTACGGGGAGTTCGGTGGCGTTCGCGTCCCGGTCGCGGGCGAGGCCGTCTACGCGCGCGGTGAAGGCGATATTCCGTACATCCGCCTGCGGGTGACGGCGGTCGAGCACGACTGGCCAGAGCGCTTCTGGCCCAGCGCCGTGCTCGGAAACTGATACCAACCATTCCCGAGGTGGGGTATCAGAAGGTGCGGCCCAGCGCCTGGTCCCATGGCTGCGGGGCGGCGACGCGGATGACTTCGTCCTCGTTGTCGCGCACGTAGAGGTAGAGGTGCGCGAAGAACTCGGCCTCCGGCAGCGGGTAGGCCGGGTTGATGCAGAGCCAGGGCCACCGCCAAGGCGATTCGACGATGGGCGCGGTGCGAACCTCGATTCGCCGGCCGACCCGAAGCCGGTAGGTCACCCCCGGGAAGCGGGTGGAGGGCAGGTCGAGGTAGCCGTTGCGGCGAAGCTGTTGCCAGCGCGCCTCGCCAAGCGTGGCGCGGCAAACAGCTTCGGCCCGGGCGCGGGCAGCGTTGTACTCATGGCGTGAGAAGCCGAAGCCGGCGGTGCGCTTGGGCAGGTGGTCCCAGTGGTGGCGCCACGGAAGCTCAAGATCCCGATCGGCGGCATCCGGGTCATGTGCTGGCGGAAAGAGCCACGCCCGCAGGCGGCCCCAGAGCGAGCCGCCCGCGGGCGGTTGCTGCTGCGACATCGGGATCAGCCGCCGGCGATCGGGGCGATGATCTGGTACTCCTCGGCGTCGGGGTCGAAGGGCTCGTGGTCGATGACGTGTTCCTCTCCGATCTTCTTCGCGACGGCGCAGCCGCTGGCGCGTGCCTCGGCGAGGATGCGCTCGGCCTCCTCGATCGAGCGGCGGGCCTCGTCGGTATCGGTGGTCTCCCATTCAACGAGCTGGTGTCCGTGCCGGTTGGCGACGATGATGCGACCCATGCTGGCCTCCTGGTGGGAATGAGGTCTTGCCCTGCCTGGTGACAGGGCGCCCGCGGGGCCTCATGCTACGCCTGTCGACTCCTTATTGCAAGTCGCTTCGGTTGGTCCAAATTCGGCAGCTGCGAAATACCTTGGAGCGGTGGGCTATCTGCCGGTCGTGCCGAAGCCGATGGCGGCGAGCCACGCGCGCATCGGGGCGAGGTCGGTCGTTGCGCCGGTGTAGCCGACGTGACCGTCGGGCCGCACGGCGATCATCCCTTCGCCCGGGGTGTCGTCGAGGCGGTGGATTGTCACCAGCGACCCGAAAGCGGTGCCTGGCGGGAGCCTGGCGTCGCGGTGGAGCAGGATCGTGACGCCGGGGTGCGCGATCACGTCGTGTAGCGGCTGGCACCGTCCATCGACGACAGCTTCTCGATCGGGCACCCGGTCCCCGGACCGTGGCATCCCTGACATCAACGGTGTGCCCTCGACCGAGATCAGAGTGTCCCGGTACCCTGCGCGCAGGCGCGACATTGCCGCCAGTCCCTCGCCCAACAGTCGCTTTCGTCCGAGCAGGGCCGGCAGCATCGGGGCGCCGAGCGGCGCCAT
>CBFGRG010000337.1:0-4398 GCA_965651105.1 uncultured bacterium
ACGAAGAGGTCGCAGCGCTGACTTGAGCGCCGTCGAACGCGTCGTCTATTCAGGCTGGAGCGCCGATGGTGACCTAGTTGGCGTCCGGCTTCGGGAACTGCAGCGGCTCGATCGGCTCGACCTCAGAGAACGTTTCCGGACCCGAGGTGAACTCCTCGTCGATCTCGTTTCCGTCGATCTCGCCGGTGATGTGGAACGTGTAGGCGCCGATCGCGGTCGGGAAGAAGATCGCGCGGTAGTGACCTGGCTGGTTGAAGACCGGCTCGAGCTCGAGTGTCATCGATTCGTCGCCGTAAATCACCTCGGCTTCGAGCGTGTCAACGAGGCCCTCGACCGGCTCCTCTCCGTCGATCGTCATCACGCGAAGGTCGAGGCCGTTCTGCTGGTTCTGGTAGGCGGGCTCGTTCAGGAACCCCACGGTGAGCTCGAACTGACCGTCAGCGACCTCGCGGTGCTCGTGAGCGCTGCCGACAGAAACAAGGGTCGTGGCGAGCATCAAGGCCAGGCCGATGCTCGTGAGAAGTCGGAACATCCGGTGCATGTTGGGTTGCCTCCACCAGCCACCGTCGATCGGACGGCGGAAGGAAGTGTCAGCGATGAAGAATTGGTAATTCTGGGTCAGGCTGACCGTGGCGGAGGATGCTCCGGCCGTACCGAGCGACCCGCCGGTCTTGAATCCGACGTGAGCAGGATCGAGGGGCGAAGGGTCTGGAGTGCGAGGGCGATCACGATCATTGGCAGCAGCGCGCTGGCTGCGAAGATCTGAACCGGAGGGGCGCCGGCGTGTGAGCTGGCGACATCGCTGCCGTGATCGCCACTCATCTGGTCGACGCCATGGTGATGAACGGGGATGCCTGATCGCGCCTCGAAAATGAGCTGGATCAGCGCGTGGCCATGCGGGACGGCGGCACCGGCGCGATAGTTGATGGGAATGAGCAACAGGGCGAACAGCGCCAGCAACGTGGCCTGGCGCCACCTGGACACGCTGATTCCACTGTACGCGCCCGTTCGCACTGCTGCCCCCCGGCGTCAAGGCGAATCATGGCCCCACCGGAACGATCCTAGCATCCCCTGCGTTTTCTGACGTCGGTACGCGACAGATCGAGGAAGCATCGCTTCCTCGATCTGAACTCGGTGACGCTGAGTTTCCCGTCCGAGCTACACGGCTTCCAGCAGGGCGATGGCCCCGTGCGCCGCGTGGCCGAAGGCGTGGTTGACCGCCGGATACAGGCCCGGCTCCTTCAGCACCAGCTCAACCGCGATGCCGTCGCCCGGGCCGACGGTCATCGACTGGAGTCCGACAATCTTGTTCTCCGGGTTGGCATTGAAGTAGCCAGCATCGAAGATGCCGCCCACGACGTGGAAGGTCGAGTAGACGTTCGGACCTGCGTTGACGAGGAAGATGCGAATCGGCTCACCGGCGACCACCTGGATCGGCTCGTCAACGTACTGGGTCGCGTGGCCGTTGAACACCGTGTAGTTCATCGGGCCGGCGCCCATCATCTTGTCGTAATCGTGGTGGAAGACGCCGTTCTCGTCCGGCTCGTCCTCGAAATAAAAGTCACTCTGGACCAGCACGAGCTCCTGCGCCTCGGTTTCCCAGCCACCCTCCGGATCGACGATCATCGCACCGTACATGCCGGAGGCGATGTGCATGAGCACCGGCGCCGTGCCGCAGTGGTACATGTACGCGCCCGGGTAGCGTGGCGTGAAGGTCCAGGAGAACCGCTCGCCCGGGTTGACGGTCTTGTAGTTCTCGTCCGGGTTGCCTTCGGCCGAGTGGAAATCGACCGAGTGGGCGGCGTTCGCGGTCTCCTGAACGTGGAAGTTGAAGGTGACCTCATCGCCGACACGCGCGCGGAGCTTGTTGCCCGGCACCGATCCGTCGAATGTCCAGGCAGCGTAGGGCACATCCTCGGCGATGTACAACGTGCGGTCGCCGGCAAACATGTTGATCGTCTTCGGGCCAGCATCGACCGCCGGGAGCCACGGGTCGTATCGCTCGAACGGGAGGATTTCCGTTGCCACTGGCGCGGTAGATCCGGTGCCGCCCTCGCTGGGGCTGGAACCGACGTACCCGTCGGTAGGAGTCGCGGCGCTGCTGCCGTGATCGTGATCCTGAGCTCGGGCGAGCGCCGGGACACCGAACGGCAGCGCCAGGCCAGCGCCTGCAGCGCCGCGAATCATCGAGCGTCGATCGATCGCTGAGCCGAGCTTCGGAATGTTGCCCATTTCCTGTCCTTCGTGTGCGCACCGGATCGGTGCCGACCGTCTTCGAGCGCGCTCGTCCAAACCTTTGCGCGGTGCTGACTGGCCACGCTCGCAACCAATCCCGATTCTGTAACTATGATAACAAAGCTCGTATCATAAAAGCCCGTGGCGAGCGCATCTCGGTCACACTCGCGCGCGAATCGCTCTGGTTTCCGCGTCGCGTCGCACCGAAACGGGCGAAAAACCGGCCTGGATCGCGCTGCGAAGGGGAATCCTTGACCCGGAAATCGGAATTCTCCGACAGCAGTGGATCCGTGTAAAGAATCGTCCCGACAGGGAATGTCCTTTACAAATGAGAAATGGATTTCTGCCGCGCGGGCGCGATCACTCGCTGGCTGCTGCCTCCTCGGCGGTCGGCTCTCGACGCGCTGCCTTTGCCTGCGCTCGCAGCTCGGCGACGAATTCGGACATCCGGGCGGACAGGTTCTCTCCGACCGAGTCGAACGTGAGCATCGTCACCTTGCCCTTGCCGACGTTCTCGACCGCGAGGATGTCTCCATTCACGCGCGGCAGTGCGCCTTCGGGGCCGCCCATGATGTAGATCTGGTTCGGCCGGCCCGAAGGCAGCACTCGGTAGCCCCGTTCGCCGAACCATGCCCTGGCGATATCGAACACCTCCCGCATCGGTGCCCGACTCACCGCCTTCCGCTTGAACGCGGTGCGCGCCATCTCCTCGTTGAATCGATCGCGATCGCTCGTCATGCCTCGTACGCTACCTGTCCTAAAACTCGTGCGTCTCGCCGGGTTGCAGCACCAGCACCCGCGACGCGGTCTCGGATTCGACGCGCTGCCTGAATTTCTCCGCATCCTGCTTGATCGGTGGGAACGTGTTGTAGTGGATTGGCACCACCACGCCTGGCCTGATCAGCGTGATCGCGCGGAAGGCATCGTCCGGTCCCATCGTGAAATGATCGCCTATCGGCAGCAGGGCGATGTCGGGATGCTCTTCGCCGATGAGCTGCATGTCGAGGAAGAGCGCGGTGTCGCCGGCGGCGTAGATCGTCTTGCCGCCGAAGCGAATGATGAATCCCGCTGGCACGCCCGGCGCGACGACGTTTCCGTCGGCGTCCGTGTACGAGGATGTGTGCCACGCCGGCGTGAATTTCGCGGTGCCGCCGGCGAACGCGATCGTGCCGCCGTGGTTGCCGCCGTTGGCGTTCTCGACGCCTTGCGACCCGATCCAGTTCGCCAGCTCGTGCGTGGCGATCACCGTTGCGCCAGAGCGCTTCGCGATCTCGACGGTATCGCCGACGTGATCGTTGTGGGCGTGGGTCAGCAGAATGGTTTGCGGTGACAGCGTCGCCGGGTCGACGTTGCTCACCGGGTTGCCGCTGATGAACGGGTCGATCAGCACGGTGTGCTCGTTGTCTTCGAGCATGAGCGCCGAGTGGCCGAACCAGGTCAGTTTCATTCGTATCCCCTCCGTGGCGGGTTGCCGATCACTCTCGACTATTCTGCTGCAACATCGATGCCGCAGTAGAGGTCAGGCCACGTAAACCGTTTCACCGTGCAGGATCGTCTGGCGAATCTCCACGTCCAGCAGCTCGTCGGGAGAGATCGCGGTGGGGTCGTGTGACAGCACCACGAGATCCGCGAGCATCCCCGGTGCGATCTGCCCCTTGATCGCCTCTTCGAACGATCCGTAGGCGCCGCCGGCGGTATAGGCGCGCAGCGCGGATTCGATCGTTATCGCCTGTCCCGGTGCCATGTCGTCGTGATCCATCGTCTTCCGGGTGACGGCGGCATGGAGATTGGTCATCGAGTCGGGCGGCGTGACCGGCACGTCGGAGCTGATGCTGAACGGGATGTCCTCGCGCTGGAGGGCGTCGAGCGGATAGGCGAGGGTGAGCTGCCGCTCCGAGAAGTTCCGCAGGTAGGAGTCGCCGAGATAGTGGACGAAGGTCGGCTGCGGCGCGGCGAACGCCTTGAGGCGCACCAGCTTGTCGAGAATTTCCGGTGTACACATGCCGCAGTGCTCGACGCGCGGACGAAGGTCTTTGCCGGCGTCAACTCCCAGCGCGTGAGCGTAGGCGTCGAGGATCATCGTGATCGCCCGGTCACCGATGGCATGCGCGGCGAGCTGGAACCCGGCGGCGTGGGCGGCCGCGAACCGCTCGTTCAGCTCGG
>CBFGRG010000338.1:0-4378 GCA_965651105.1 uncultured bacterium
CCCGGAGGCGAATGTGTCACTGCTGTGATCTGTTTCCGGGACACCGCTCAGAACATCCCGCCGAAGAGGGGATAGATCAGCGACTCCCACTCCTCGGCGACGACCGTCCGCAGCGATGGCTCCGTCACGATCCGGATCAGCCTGCGATGCTCCTCGTACCGCTTGAAGTCCTGGTCGTCCAGCCCGACTACGTCTTTCCAGTGCATTTGCGGCAGCATCCCCACCGGCGGCTGCTCGTAGACGACCCAGACGTCGGTTTTCCACTTTTCCGGCTTCGGGATATCGATCAGGATCGCCGCATCGCCGACCCCACGGCCCAGCCGCCTCGACAACGCTTCGGCCATCTGGATCTCGACCGCTCGGCGCGCGGCGGGATCGAACCAGAGGTTGCCGAGCCGGCCGTACAGCTCGATCGCCCGATTGCCGATCTCCAGCGCGCGCTTGTGGATGTCACGCTCGACCAGTGCCGTCGCGAGGCGCCGGGTCGTTGCCGGCATCCGGTCGCCCTGCAGGGTTGCCAGCAGCGAGGTGTCGTCGAGTCGCCAGAGATCCTCAGGCGCGAGGCAATCCCCCACCAAGGCATCCTGCACCGCGCGCAACAGCATCACCATGCAGGCGCGATTGGTGTGGTGCCAGTAAACGTTGTCGAACATCTCCTGGCGGGCATTGATCAGCGAGTGCAGCGAACTGATCCCCTTCGGCGTCACCACCACGCGGGGATCGCTGCTCGCAAGATCCGGATGGTCGATCGTCGCCACGTCGAGCGAGCCGAGCAGGCGGTCGGTGTCGACACCGCCGTAGGGGACGTGGCAGGCGCGTGCATCGCGGGGGAGATAATCGAGCTTGTCGACATCGAGGGTCCCCGAGAGGATCTGGTGCAATACCCGGTCCCGCGGTGGCAGCATCTCCCGCTCGTCATGGATCAGCGAGGCGACCCGACCCGGATCGAGCCCCAGCTTCACCAGTGCGTCGCCCAGCGAGCCGTCCTCGATCAGGATCCTCCCGACCTCCTCATGCGGCCGCACCGGCCGGCCGAGCTCCTCAATCGCGTGAGAAAACGGATAGTGACCGATGTCGTGGAGCAGCCCTGCCGCGGCGACGGTGCGAATGTCGTCGAGCGTGATCCATTGGCCGTCGGGACGTTGTGAGAGGCGCGTTACCGCCCGGCGCGCGAGGTGCATCACGCCCAGGGAGTGCTCGAAGCGGGTGTGCTTGGCGCCCGGCCAGACGCGCGAGACGAACCCGAGCTGCTGGATGCGGTCGAGCCGGCGAAATTCCGGCGTGTCGATCAGGGCGAGGTCGTCCCGGGTAAGCGGGATGCGGTCGTAGAGGGCATCGCGGATCTCACCGTCGGGCTGCATCGTCAGCCGGGTCCACCACGACGAGATCTCGCGCTCCTGTTCGATTGTGCGGGTAGCGGACCAGGTGGCCATCGGGCGTATCCGTTCGGCGCAGGTGGGGGTGTTCCAGCACCCCGCGCGATAGTCGAGGCAAGTGTGCCATGGGCGAGCAGCGATGGTGCCCCATCGACAGCCAGCGCCGGAGGCGCCTGCCGTATCGTGGGGGCGCTGGTGCGATAATGAGCGCGACCGAACGCGCGACATCGGGTCGCGGGGGACCAGGCAGGTGGTGGAGGTTTCGATGCAGCTCATGCGCCAGGCGGTGATCGCCGTCGCCGACAATCCCCTCGTCACGAAATTCTTCACCGGCAGCAAGCTGGCCCGAGGCCTGGTTGACCGCTTCGTCGCCGGCGAGAGCATCGACGAGGCGATCGCCGTCTGTCACGACATCGCCGCGCAGGGGCTCACGATCACGCTCGATCAGCTCGGGGAGAACGTCCACACCCAGGCCGAGGTCGATGCCGCCACCGCCACCTACGTTGCCGGGCTACGCCGCCTGCGCGCCGAGGGGCTGGAGCCAAACGTCTCCGTCAAGCTGACCATGCTCGGCTTCGATCTCGGCGACGACGTGGCTCGCGACGCGATGGCGAGCATCCTCGAAACGGCGCGCGAGGTGGGTGGCTTCGTCCGCATCGACATGGAAGGCTCCGCCTACACCGAGCGGACGATGCGGGTCTTCTTCGAGTTGCATGACCAGTTCCCCGCTGAGGTCGGCATCGTCATTCAAAGCTATCTTCACCGCGCCGAAGCCGATGTTCGCGATTGCATCGCGCGGAACGCGCGGGTCCGCCTGGTCAAAGGGGCGTACGCCGAGCCGGCGAGCGTCGCCTTCCAGGGCGCGGCAAAGGTCGATGCCAGCTACGTGAAGTTGATGAAGCTGTTGCTGGACGAGGGGAACTTCCCGGCGCTGGCGACTCACGACCCGGCGCTCATTCAGCAGGCGCGAGACTACGTGCGGCAGCGGGATATCCCGCTCGACCGGTTCGAGTTTCAAATGCTGTACGGGGTGCGGCGCGACGAGCAACAGCGGCTTGCCGGTGAGGGATACGGGATGCGCGTGTATGTGCCGTACGGGACAGAGTGGTACCCGTACTTTTCCCGGCGCATAGCGGAGCGGCCGTCGAACGCACTGTTCGTGCTGCGGCAGCTGCGTGGTTAGCGTCAGGTCGCGGCGGGGGCGAGATCGTCGTCGTTCGGCTCGTATCCGGCGACAGCGCCTTCCGGCTCGGGGGTATCCTGCACCGGCGGCGAGACCTGCTTGAGGTGCCGTGCGACGTCGCGGGGGCTCCAGCCACCGTCGAGCAACCCGAGGATGTAACACGCCAGCGAGGTGCGCACCCGCTCACGCGGCACCGACCGCAGTGAATTGGCCAGCGTGCGAACCGCCTGCTTGTGATGGTTCTTGACGGTCCAGATGCTCAGCCCGAGATGTTCGGCGATCTCCTGGTGGGTCAGGCCGTAGGCTTGGAGCCGCAGTACCTGTCGCTGGCGCCGCGTGAGCATCGCGCCGTGGTGATCGTAAAGCTCGTCGTCCTGCATCCGCGTTCCTTTGCTCGCGCAACGGGCGTCGATCCAGCGCCAACCGGAGCTCGCCAGCCCGTCAGGGTCACATGTGTCCCACCAATCGTGATGTTTGCATCATAACATTGTGCCTATGTGTGTGAATGACAGGAGACATGCGTAGCCCGTTATTCCTATTCGGGCCACGAGCGACACCGAGCCGCTGGCACGGGCGTGGGACAATGGCGACAGGGCTGCAGGCGAAAGACAGGATATGCGCGGCCCCACCCCGCATCACGCGTGTGGGGATTGATGTTTTGAACAAGGACCACCCGCCAATGACGCACGCTGAGGCCATGGATATCGACGAGGCGCGTGCACGGGAGCGCCAGGAGGCGCTCGCCGACTTCTGGGAGACCCTGAAGCGACTACCGGCCTATGCTCGCCTGGTGGCGACCATGGCGCGCGACGAGCGCGTGCCGTGGAGCGCCCGTGCCATGCTCCTCTTCGGCGGCGCCTACCTGGTGTCGCCGCTCGATCTCGTGCCGGGCATCATCCCGGTCGCAGGCCAGCTCGACGATCTCTATGTGGTGCTGGCCGCGCTGAAGCAGGCGTTGCGAATGACACCGGACGAGGTCGCGACCGAGTATCTGGAGCGGTACGAGCTCGATACCGAGGTCATTGACGGTGATCTCGCTGCCATTCGCACGCTCGTGCGCGTTGGGGTGGTTCACGGCGCTCGCTGGAGCATGCGCCAGGTCGACCGCGCAGGGCGGTGGGTTGGCGACATGGTCGCGCGGGCGAGGAGCGAACGATGATGACAGGTCCTCCCAGCCGCTCCCGGCGGCGGCGCGGACGGCGCGGCGGACAGCGCGCGCAACAGGAACAGTCACAGCAACCGGTCGATGGTGCGTCGTCCCCCACGAAGGGGAGGGGCGATGCAGGCGAATCGCGACCCCGGCGTGAGGCGCGAGGGCCCGCCGCGGCCGATGAGCAGCAGGGTGGCCGCGAGGGCGGCGGGCGCAAGCGCAGCCGCAACCGGCGCCGGGGCACGCGACGGCCGACGATCGGGCCGATGCCCATGGAGGTGTTGAAGAACTCGGCACGTAACGCGCCGAGCGCCGAGAAGCCCGCGGCGCGGACGCTTGACGAGTTCTCCGTGCCGGGGGGAATGACCTTCGGTTGCCCGATGCTGACGCGGACGCGGCTGGGCATGCCGTTCGCGGGCGGCAATCACGTGCCGCGGTGTTCGATGGGCTGGGCGCTGCATGGCGAGTCCGAGGCGCTGTTGTGCATGCGGACGCCAGATCTGCTCGACTGCTGGAAGGAGCACCCGGAGAAGGAAGCCGAGCTGCGCGGCGAGAGCGATGCCGAGAACGCCGCCGACTGACGCCGAGCTCAGGAGTCAACCAGGTAGTCCCGGGTCGTGTACCCGGGGAAGAGCCCGCCCACGGGGGGCGGGCCTGCCGATGGCGATC
>CBFGRG010000339.1:0-4359 GCA_965651105.1 uncultured bacterium
CAGCACCTGCCGCTCGATCTCGCGGAACGCCGGTTCGCCGTCGTCACGAAAAATCTCGGGAATGGACCGCCCCTCGCGTCGTTCGATTTCGGTGTCCATATCGACCAGGTCCCAGCCAAGCCGCTTGGCGAGGATCTGACCGACGGTCGACTTGCCAGCTCCGCTGAAACCGATCAACACGATGCGCCGTGGTGTCATACCACTCCCTCATACACAACGCCAGCCGCGGGTCCGCGACACGCGGATACCGGGCCGGATCAGGTCAATTGGGTATACTTGCAGTGGTCGATCCCCGAATGTTTTTGTTCGCTTCGGATCGACACTGATCTCATCTTTACAAGGATACGCTCACGACCATGCCCAACGTGATGATCGTCGACGACGACGCAGCAATTCGCGGCGTGCTCAAGGATCTGCTTACCGACGAGGGGTACGAGATCACCGAGGCCGAAACTGGCTCCGCCGTGAGCGAGGCACTTGCGTCCGATGCGCCGCCCGAGCTCATCATGATGGATGTGCGAATGCCGGACAAGAGTGGCATCGACGTCCTGAAGGAAATCAAGACGCCCGACGACGGCCCCTTGCCGATCATCGTCATGACGGCGTTCGGCACGTCCAGTATCGCCATCCAGGCCATGCAGGCCGGCGCCTACGATTATCTCACCAAGCCTTTCGATCTTGACGATGTCATGCTGACGGTGCGGCGCTTTTTCGATCGCAAACAGCTCTCCGACCAGATCGAGGAGCTCTCGTCACGGCTCGACAAGCCCGACCCCAACGACCTGCTGATCGGCAACAGCCCGGGCATGCAGGATGTCTACAAGACGATCGGCCGCGTCGCTCGCTCGGATTCGACGGTGCTCATCACCGGCGAGACCGGCACCGGCAAGGAGCTGATCGCCACCATCCTCCACGAGACCTCGAACTATTCCCGCGGCCCCCTCATCAAGGTCAACTGCGCCGCATTGCCGGAGACGCTGCTCGAAAGCGAGCTGTTCGGGCATGAGAAGGGCGCCTTCACCGGCGCGATGGCCCAGCGCAAGGGTCGCTTCGAGCTGGCCAACAAGGGCTCGATCTTCCTCGACGAAATCGGCGAGATGACGCTTTCGACGCAGAAAAAACTCCTGCGCGTGCTGCAGGAGCGAGAGTTCGAGCGTGTCGGCGGCACGGTGTCAGTCAAGGTCGATACCCGGGTGATCGCCGCCACCAACAAGGTTCTCCAGCAGGAGGTCGAAGAGAATCGCTTCCGCGAGGATCTTTTCTATCGCCTCAACGTGATCGCGATCCATCTTCCGGCATTGCGGGACCGGCGCGACGACATCCCCCTGCTCGTCGAGCACTTCCTCGACAAGCACCGGGCGACGCCCCGCTCGGGGCCAGCGCGTATCAGCCAGCAGGCGATGGATGCGCTGATGGAGTACGACTGGCCGGGTAATGTCCGCGAGCTGCAGAACCTGATCGAGCGTGCCGTCGTGCTTGCGCGGGGCGAGATCATCACGCCCGAACACATCACCTTCTTCGGCGCCGACAGCCGCCGGCTCTTCGATGTGGGCACCATGGTCCGCAAGGGGACCAATCTCGACGAGCTGCTCGACTCGGTGGAACACGCCGCGCTCGAGGAGGCACTCGCCGCCGCCGATGGCGACCGTGGCGAGGCGGCCGCGCTGCTCGGCCTCAAGCTGCCTCAGTTCAACAAGCGCGCCTCCGCCCTCGACGTCCGCTCCTGACACCAGGACTCAGCTGCGAGGTCCCAGGCCTGTCGGGCCGCCCCGCTCAGGCGCTCTGCTTCTCCTGCTCGTCGGCAGGAGGCTCACCGGCGTGGGCGGCCTGCTCGTCGCTCTTGCCGATTTGCAGCCGCCCGACCGCCTCGGCCGCGCGATCCGCGAACTCTCGCAGCTGGTCCGACGTTGGCTTCTTGCCGAATCGGTAAAAGTAGTCGGCCGCGCGCCCCATCACGACCGTGCCTACATAGGCGATTGCCACCTTCGGGATCGTCCCCGCCGCCAGCGGCAGGAACGACACGGCCTCCCGCGCGACGGTTCGCCACAGGAAACCCGTGCCGACGACCGGGGCAAGCTCGCGCATCAGCTTGAACTGATTGTCGAGCTGGCGCTCATGCACCGCGGCGATCTTGAAGACCATCATGACCTGGTTCTTCGTCAGCACGATGAAATCCGCACCCGCAGCGACGATCCCGCCAACCACCGGTATCACTGCCGGGATGTTGGACACCAGCGCGAACTGCGCATTCGCCTTCGAGGTATCGTCGACGATCGCCCGCACCGCCGGAAGCTGCAACAGCGGGAAGTGCCTCCCAAGCGACGGCGCCAGATCGGGATTCACTGCCACGAGCGCGTCCTGGAGCTGGGTTATCTCCTTTGGCGATAGATCATCCGTCGACACGCGTGGCGCAAGCAGCTTTCGCGACGCCTGATCCGGGCCGATCGCCTGGCGAACCTGGCCGACGATATCCTGGCTGCCGGGATCGAGCGCGACGACAATGTCGTATTTGCTGCCATCGATATCGCCGAACCACTGTGTTCGCGTGTCGACCCGCCGCTCGGCGTCTTCACCCACGACCTGCCGCACGAACGATCCGGCAAGACCCTCGTCAGAGGCGCAGACGAGAATGCTCGGCGGCGTCTCCGCGCGGCCGCGCACCTCGTCGAAGTCGACCTCCTTGACGATACTCATGAAGTTCCGGACGGTGCCGAGCGCACCGGTGACTTTTGGCATCGAGTGTTCGTTCCTTCTGGCGCCTGCGCGCCGCGCACCACGATCTCCGGCGCTTGCCGGACTCACGGCTCTTCGTCATGCACGACCGATGCCACTGGCGCGCAGCGCGGAAACCAGGACGGGTCAGGCCTCCTGGCGCAGGCGCTCCATCGCGTCGACCAGCCCCTGCACCGCGTCCGCGGACCCGCGCAGCGCCGCCTTCTCGTCATCGGTGAGCGTGATCTCGATCACCTGCTCCAGCCCGTTCGCCCCCAGCTTGACCGGCACCCCGACATAGAGCCCGTCGATCCCATACTCGCCGTTCAGCAGCACGCTGCACGGCAGGATGCGCCGCTTGTCGAGGATCACCGCCTCGACCATCTCGACGACCGAGGCTGCCGGCGCGTAGTAGGCGCTGCCGCTCTTGAGCAGCCCCACGATCTCCGCGCCACCGTTGGCGGTGCGCTCCTCGATCTCACGCAATCGGCCCGGCTCGATCAATTCGGTGATCGGGATACCAGCCACCGTCGAGTAGCGCGACAACGGCACCATTGTGTCGCCGTGGCCGCCCAGCACGAACGCCGAAACGTCTTCGACCGAGACATCCAGCTCCATGGCGATGAAGGTCCGGAAGCGCGCCGAGTCCAGCACGCCCGCCTGGCCGATCACGCGCTCTCGCGGCCAGCCCGATGCCTCCAGCGCAACGTGGCACATCGCGTCGAGCGGATTGGACACAACGATGATGACCGCATCGGGCGAAGCCGTCACGACCTCTCTCGTCACCGAGTGGACAATGCCCATATTGGTCTTGAGGAGATCGTCGCGGCTCATGCCGGGCTTGCGGGCGATCCCCGATGTGATCACCACAACGTCGGAATCTTCCGTCTCGGCATAGCCATTGGCGCCGGTAAGCCGGGTGTCGTATCCCAACACCGGGCCGGCTTCCATCAGGTCGAGCGCCTTGCCCTGCGGCAGTCCTTCGACAATATCGACCAGCACCACATCGGCGTAATCACCCTGCGCGACGAGTTGCGCGACCGTCCCGCCGACCATGCCGGCCCCGACGACAGTTACCTTCGCGCGCCCCCGGCGCGTATCTTCCGCAGCCATCTCGTCCACTCCTCCGCCGGTCCCGCGCTGACGAGTCCCGGTTCGCAACGGAGACCGCGCTTGCGCCTTCGCGACGCCCGCTCCATCTCCAGGTTGGCCCGTCCACTTTGGTCGCATGGTACCACGCGATTTCGCGCATTCCCGGCCACCTTGGCAGGGAAATTCACCCAAGCCGACATGACGGGCGAGCCCTTCCCCCGCTCCGGAACCAGCGAGGCAGCCTGTCAGCGGACGCAACGTATCGGTTGCATGAATCGATCCGGAATTTGCGCCGATTAGAGTTGACGCTCCCATCGCAGGCAGCCTATAATCTCTTTCGCTGCCCAACGAGGGCGGTGCCCACCTGCCCAGGTGGCGGAACAGGCAGACGCGCTAGCTTGAGGGGCTAGTGCCCAATTACGGGCGTGAAGGTTCAAATCCTTTCCTGGGCACCATGATCGGAATGTGTGGGTCAGCTCCGGGCGATTAGCTCAGCTGGTAGAGCGCCACGTTTACACCGTGGATGTCAGAGGTTCGAGTCCTCTATCGCCCACC
>CBFGRG010000340.1:0-4355 GCA_965651105.1 uncultured bacterium
AGCCGATGCCGTTGTGCGGCTCCGTGCACGATTCGGCCAGCACCGCGAAGTCGGTTGCCGTCGTGCCCGGCGGGCACTGGTACTTCAGGACCGTGATCCGGCCATTGGTCGGGGGTAGCTCGAAGTTGAACCAGACGCAGACGATGTGCGGCGTGGTCTCATCGAGCGTGCCGGTGACTGTCCGGTTGGTGACCGGCGTTTCCGGGGCAATTGCGGCGCCCGGAGGAGCGCAGTAGACCTTCGGGGCATCGTATCCGAGCTGCTTCTCTTCGGTCAGCGACCAGGGTCCGCTCTCGACGCCAGGCCAGTTGATATACCCATTCGGGTCGGTGAAGTAGGCCGAGCCGGGTTCGCCACCGAACGATGCCTTGAACGACACGCCGTACTGCGGGCTGCAATCGGGGTTGGTCCACAGCTCCTCGAGCCCGAGGGCGCGGTCGACGTCGTAGTCACAGCTGAGCTTGTAGAGCTCGAGCTGGTACTCCCCTTCAAGGATGTCGTACGCGTTGCACTGCCAGCTGAACGGCTCGCCGCCCGGCGTGACCGTCCAGGTGCCGCCCGATGTCGCGATCGGCTCCGTGCCGGGCTCGCCGTCGGTCGGCCAGCACCAGACCATCGGCTCGCCGTAGCCGTCCGGCTCCTCGATCCAGATCTGGAAGCTGCCATTGGCGTCGAGCACGACGTTGTCGAACTGCGTGCCGTTCGCGTCGGTGAGCTTGTCCTTGTCCGGCGAGGGCGGTCCCGCGTCGATCAGGTGAATCGGCAGGTTGGTGTGCACGGTCTCGCAGGGGCCGGGATCGCCATTCTCGCCCTGGTAGTAGGCCATCGGCTGACCGTACATCGTGCCCGGCTCGCACTGCCACTTGTAGACGGTGACCGAGTTGCCGGTCTCCTCGTCAGTCTGGATGTTGTACCAGTTGCAGTAGAACGTCCACGGCTCCTCGTCCGGGGCCAGCGGCATGATCACCATGCCGTTCTGCGTAGCCATCTGCTGCGGCTCGCCGTCGTTGTACCAGCACCACACCATCGGCTCGCCGTACGGCGGCTCGATCGTTTCCTCGATGGTGATCTGGGCCATGTCCGGGACCATCAGATCGTCCCACGTGGTGTTGTGGACCGTTTCCTTCGGCTGTGGTCCGTTCGCGTCGGTGACAGTGAACGTGACGCCGTTGTGCTCGGTTTCGCAGGGACCAGGATCGCCGTTCTCACCCTGGTAGTAGGCCATCGACTGGCCGTATTCCGTGCCTGGCTCGCATTGCCACTTGTACAGGGTGAACGCGTTGCCGTCTTCACCGTCGTAGAGGTTGTAGATCGCGCAGATCCAGTAGTACCCCTCCTGGGCTTGCCACTGAATCTGGTTGCCGTTCATGACCTCCCAGCGCTGCGGATCGGCCTGACCGTTGCCATTCACCTGAAGTGGCGACAGGTGGCAGTAGGCCAGCATCTGGTAGCCGGCCGGCAGCATTTCGGCAACGGTGTAGGTGCCACCTTCGGTGAGCTCCCACTGGACCACGTTGCCTTCGGAGTTCGGCACCGACATGCCATCGTATGGGCCGCCAGGGCCGTCCAGCGTGAAGGTGGCTTCCGGGCCGTCCGACTGGCACGCGTTGCTGGACATGATGTCCGACTGCGTGGCGTCCTCGGCGGGCATGTAGCCCTCGTTGCACCAGTACTTCTCGATCTGGATGATGGCGTAGGCGTCGACCTGCTGCGTCCCAAAGCCACCCTCGGCGACGTTGTAGAAATCACAGTCAAGGAAGTAGCCGTCTCGCGGGGTCCACTGTACGCCCGTCGCCGGATCGTACGGAACCATCGCGCTCGGCTGGCCATTGCCACCACGCTGGAACTCAGCGCAGAAGACCGCTGGCACGCCGTAGCCGGACCCATCCGGGATTCGCTCCAGAATCGTGATCGGCTGGTCCTGCTCAAGATCGCCATACCCGGCATAACCGGTGTTGGCATCCGGCTGGAGCGTCGTGATTTCCTGGTCGTTGCTTTGCAGGGCGACACGCCAGTCGATCTGCGCGCCTGGCATCTCGGTGCAGCCCTGATAGTCCTGCTCGGTTGGATTCTCGGGCGCGGTGAAGTCCGGCGCGCACCAGTGCTTGTAGAGCTGGAGCTGATCGTCGGGGATGTTGAAGACGTAACAGTCGTGCACCCACCCGGCGTCCATCGTGGCGCTCCACGATGACGCATCATCCATCAACACCGGTGACGACTGTCCCGCGAAATTACCCTGGTTGGCTTCATGGTTCGAGCAATGGACCACGGCCAGGCCATACCCGAGCGGGAGCTGCTCACGCAGCGTGTACTGCCCGGTCGGTGCCTGATCCCACTGGGCCATGCCGGACTGGTCCGTCACGAGCTGCTGGATCGACTGCCCGTTCTGCTCGTAATCGAAACTCACACCACTCAGTGGCTGCTGGCATTCCTGCTGCAGCTGCTCGATGGTGGCCATGGTCGGATCGTCGAATGAGGCCGCATCCGGGCAGGCGAGCTTGTGGAGGATGACGGTGCCGTACTGATCGGTAGGATCCTGGGAGTTGAACACCTGGCAGTACACCGACTCGCCCGGACCGACATTCGGTGCCACCGACGCCGACGCGCCAAAATCGTTCAGGGAGGGCTGCATTCCGCTGGTGAAGGTTCCGCAGAACCAGCGGGGCAGGTTGTACTCAGGGTTGATCTCTTCGGAGATGCTCACGGTGGTGAGGTCCTGATAGGGACCCCACTCGCCGCTCGACGTGATCTGCTGCGGCTCACCGTTCACCGTCATGGTGACCGGCGTCTGGTTCGGGGCGCATTGCTGCGCGAACGTTCCGAGATCCGTGACCATCGACCAATCGGTGTCGGTCGGGCAATCGAACTTGTCGAGGTAGATCCAGGTTGGCTCCTGAATCGGTTGCGTTTCCGTGGCCGTTGCCGTCTCGGTCGCAGTAGCCGTGACGGTGGCAGTTTCGGTACCGCCCTGCCCGAAATCTTCCACGCAGGTGGTGCCGTCATCGCTGACGACATACCCGGGCTCGCATTCCGGGGGTTCCCCTTGTGCCGCGGCGTCGGTGAGCGTCAACACCGGCGTGAGCAACGACGCGATAATCGCGAACATCGATAACAGGAATACGAATCGGGATCGACCAGCCCTTTGGCCGGGCGATGATCCACGCCGATGCCTCATGCCTGTTTCCTCCTGGCTACCCTGACGAGCGATGCCCAAAGGCGATGCCTCCCGCCACCCAATCGTGGGGGAGATGCATCCTGTCCTACCTGACCCGTGACTCACATCATAGTGGCTGCGCCTCACGTTGTCATCAAATCGACCTTCGATAGGGCCCCGTTCACGACATCCCGAAACCGATCCCCGCCGGCGACGGACATCGCTATCTCATCGTGCCCGTCCCGGCGAGACGGCGCATCGTACCAAGGTCGTATTGCCGGACAGTCGAGTCCGATCGCCGGGATCGACTCACTCGCCTTGCGGGCTCGCCGGAGCATCCGCTGCTCGCTACAACCCCGGAAACGACGATTCGGTTTCTCCAGGTTTCCCCGTAGGTTCAGGCCATTTCGTGACGATGCGCCCAGGCGGCCGCGGCCGCGCGCGACGACACGTCGATCTTGACGAAGATGTTCGTGACGTGCGCCTTGACGGTGCGAATGCTGATGAACAGCGCATCCGCGATTTCCTGGTTGGACCGTCCCTGCGCAATCAGCTGCAGCACCTCTCGCTCGCGGCGGCTGAGCAGTGCGTGGCCCGACGCGGGGGTGGAGAGCACCGCCAGCGCAGCATCGATCGCCTGGTCGCGGGTCATCGCGCTGCCGGCCGCGCTGGCCGCCTCGTAGGCGGCCTCCCCGAGCCGTCCCCGCACCCTGCACTCGGCGCCCAGCACATCGTCGCGATCCACCGGTGGCTGCAACGGCTGCAGGGCGCCCCGCATCACGGTGGCGACACCGTGCAGCCGGGCGAAGGCCTCGGCATCGCCTCCCGCCTCCGCGATCAGCGCCACGGCATCCAGGCAGCGCACCAGTCCACGCCGGTCCAGCCCCTGTCGGTAGAGCTCGAGCGCCCGGCCGTAATGCACTGCTGCCTGGTCGATCGCTCCCTTGCGCGCCACAACGCGTCCAAGATTGTGCATCGCGGCCGCGATGCCTGATTTCTCGTCAACCTCGCGAAACATCGCGAGGCTCTCCTCGAACAGCGCCGCCGCGGCTTCGTCGTCCCCGGAGCAGCGATGCGCCAGCCCGATGTTGTGCAGCGAGTGCGCCACCCGCCGCGTATTGCCTTGCTCGCGGCCGAGCGCCAGCGCCCGCTCGTTGCACTCTCGCGCCACCGCCCCGTTTCCTTCGAGAATGGCGATGTC
>CBFGRG010000341.1:0-4344 GCA_965651105.1 uncultured bacterium
ACCCATGACGCGCTTCTCACATCGCACCAATCGACGGACACTGGTCTCCGGCTCGGCCGGTCTCGCGCTCGGCGCCGCTCTCAGCGGCTCCATGCGCATGCCCGCCGCCCTCGCGCAGGATTCTGCCAATCTCGAGTTCTGGGACATGGTCTGGGGGCCGCCCGAGTATATCGACACGGGCACGGCGCTGACCGAGCAGTTCAGCGAAGAGAATCCGGACATCCAGGTGGAATACCGCTCCACGCCGTGGGCGAACTGGTACCAGACCTTCGCCACCGCTATCGGCGCCGGAACCGCGCCTGACGTCAGCACCGGCGCGGGGTACCAGGCCGTTCAGTTCTACGACCAGGGCGCGATTGCGACGCTCGATGACCTGATCGCCGAGTTCGAGGCGGATGGCTCGCTGGATGACTTCCTGCCGGGAACGATCGACCGCATGCGCTACGACGATCACTACGTTGCGATGCCCTGGGCGATCGACATCCGCATTCCGTACTACCGCAAGGACATCTTCGAGGAGGCCGGCGTCGAAGTCCCGACCACCTGGGAAGAGTTCGCCGCCGCCGCCGAGGCGCTCACCACCGGCGACCGCTACGGCTTCGTCAGCGCCGGCGCCGAGAACATGGGCTCGCACAACTTCTACGTCTTCCTGCTCAACAACGGCGGCGCGCTGTTCACCGAGGATGGAGCGCCGAACCTGATGGATGAGCGCAACCTCGAGGCGGCGCAGTTCTTCTCCGACCTCGTCACGGCCGGGTCGGTCCACCCCGCGAGCGTCGGATACGTCGCAGACGATGCCCTGAAGGCGTTCTCGCAGGGTACCGCCGCCATGATCATCAACAACCCGGGCATGTGGGAGCGGTTCCCGGAGATCTCCGACCAGATCGGTATCCTGCCGCCGCTCACGGCACCGCACGGTGACGTTGGCACGATCCAGTGGGTCAACAACGTGATGATGTACGAGCAGAGCGAGAACAAGGACGCTGTGCGTGCATTCATGAAGTGGTGGTCGGAAAACGGGCTGGCGCTGTGGACCGAGGGGCACGTCACGCAGCTGCCGGTGCGCCAGTCGATCGCCGATGATGCCTACTTCGCGGAGAACGAGCGTCTCAAGTACATCCTCGACGAGTGGGTGCCGGTTGCGAAGACAACCGGACATCCCGTCGAGGGCATCTTCCCGGCGCTCAACGAGGTTGAGGTCGAGGGCGTGATGCAGACCCTCGCGCAGGACCTCCTGCAGGGCAAGGACGCTGTGGAGTCGATGGAGAAGGCGAACGAGCGCTTCGAGGAAATCGTCGGCTAGATGTCACGCGCGCGGGGAGCGACGTCGCTCCCCGCGCCGAAGGATCCTGACTCATGAGTATGCGGATCCCAACCGTTGCAGCCCATAGGCCCGACGCGCCACCGAGGCGGACGCGGCGGACGTTCAATGCGCTGCCGTACGCCATGCTGCTTCCGTCGATCCTCATCATCGGGGTGATCATCCTCTACCCGTTCGCGGTCGGTGTGGTCTACAGCCTTCGCGAGGGGTCGTTGATCAGGCTCGAGGGATTCGTCGGATTCCAGAACTACATCGATCTGCTGAGCATGTCCGACTTCCGCCATGCGCTCAGGTTCAGCGCGATTTTCGCGGTCACGAGCGTCATCTCGAGCTACACGATCGGCCTGGGGCTGGCGCTGTTGCTCAACCGGGAGATGCCGGGGCGCGGCTTCTTCCGCGTCGCGCTGCTCCTGCCGTGGATCATCCCGTCGATCGTCTCCGTCGCCAGCTGGCGATGGATGATCGCCGACCAGAACGGCATTGTGAACCAGGCGCTGGACCTGGTCGGAGTCGGGCCGATCTTCTTCCTCAGCTCCGAGGGTTGGGCGATGTTCTCGGTCATTCTCATCAAGGTCTGGCGCAGCTTCCCGTTCATGATGGTGTCCTGCCTTGCTGCCCTGCAGAGCATCGACCAGGTGATGTATGAGGCGGCGAAGATCGATGGCGCCAGCCGCTGGCAGACCTTCCGCGACATCACGTTCCCGCAGATCAAGGGGATTTCGGTCGTCATGTGGATCCTGATGACGATCTGGAGCGTGAATGACTTCGAGACGCCGTGGCTGCTGACCCAGGGAGGACCATCGAACGCGACGGAAAACCTGATCGTCCTCGCCTACAAGTACACGTTCACGCGGAGTGACGTCGGGATCGGCTCGGCGATCGCCGTGGTGAGCATGATCATCCTGATGACGCTGGCCCTGTTGATGTTGCGCCGGCAGGAAGCTGAGGAGTGAGCGACGCCATGGCATCGACCAATGCACCCATTCCGGCGTCTCAAATCGCGCCGCGCCGGCAGCGACTGAATTGGCACCTGTCGGCATTGATGCTCGTCATCGTGATCGTCGTGAACCTGCCGATCATCCTGATGTTGCTGAACTCGCTGAGATCCACTGAGGAGATCCTGAGCAGCAGCTCGATCTTTCCCGAGCGTCCGTCACTGGACAATTTCCGGTATCTCTCCGAGCGCACGTCGTTCTGGACCTACTTCACCAACAGCATCGTCATCGCGATTGGCGGCACGGCGGTGACCATCGTGCTTGCCGGACTGGCCGGATATGCACTCTCCCGGTTTCGGTCGCCGGCGATCACGATCTACTCCCGTGGGCTCCTGATGGTGCAGATGTTTCCGCTGATCCTGATGCTGATCCCGCTCTTCATCCTGTTCAGGGAGCTGAACCTGATCAACACCCGAACGTCGGTGGTCCTGCTCTACAGCGTGGTGCACCTGCCCTTCGCGACGTGGATGTTCAAGGCATTCTTCGACTCCATTCCGCGGGACCTGGAGGAGGCGGCGCAGGTCGACGGCTCATCGCGGTTCGGCGCGTTCTGGCGGATCGTGTTGCGGTTGTCCGGTCCGGGCATCGCCGCGGTGACGATCTTCTCGTTCCTGTTTTCGTACAACGAGTTCCTCATCGCGAGCATCTTCCTCCGCGATGAAGAGAAAATGACGGTGCCGGTTGGCGTGCAGATGTTCATGCAACAGTTTGGCGCCGACTGGGGCAGCCTGATGGCCGCTTCGACGCTGGCCATGTTGCCGACCGTCATTTTCTTCCTGTTCGTTCAGAAGTACATGGTGTACGGCGCCGTCGCCGGCGCAGTCAAGGGGTGATGCTGTCTGCGGGCAGCTGGAGGGGCAAGTCGTGAGTCGAGTCAGGGTAGGTGTCATCGGGTTGGGTGAGGTCGCGCAGATCATCCACCTGCCGATTCTCAACATGATGCGTGACAGGTACGAGATCGCCGCGTTGTGTGATGTGTCACCAGCGCTGTTGCAGGCGGTCGGTGACGAGTACGGCGTCGAGGCTCGCTATACGGATGCCGCCGAGCTGGCGCGGCACGATCTCGACGCCGTCTTCGTCCTCAACAGCGACGAATATCACGCCGAGCACACGATCCTCGCGATCAACGCTGGCAGGCACGTGCTTGTCGAAAAGCCGATGTGCCTGACGCCGCGCGAGGCCGACGAAATCATCGCCGCCCGAGACGCCGCCGGCGTGCAGGTGATGGTCGCCTACATGCGCCGCTTCGCGCCGGCGTTCACCGAGGCGGTAGAGCAGGTCCGGCAGCTCGAGAAGATCAATTACGCCCGCGTGCGCGACATCATTGGCCAGAACGCGCTGATCATCGAGCAGGCGACCGACATCCATCGTTTCGACGACATTCCCGAGGCGGCGAAGGCTGACCGAACGGAGCGGGCGAAGGCGTTGGTGACGGAGGCGATTGGCGAGGCTCCGCCCGAGCTGGTGCGCGCTTATCGGATGCTGCTGGGCCTTGGCAGCCATGACCTGTCGGCGATGCGCGAGCTGATCGGCGCGCCGCAGCGAGTGATCGCGGCGAGCAGCTGGAACGGCGGCGGCTTCATGACCGCGCTCCTTGCCTTCGACGGCTTCGACGCGACCTTCGAAATGGGCGTGGACCGGCAACGACGGTTCGACGCCCACCTGGAGGTCTACGGCGAGACGAAGCAGATCAGGGTGCAGTACGACACACCGTACATCCGCCACCTGCCGACGACGCTGCAGATCCGCGAAACGGTCGGGGACGCGTACACCGAGACGATCCACCGGCCGACCTTCAAGGACCCATACACCCACGAGCTGGAAGTGTTCCACGACGTCGCCACCGGCAAGGCAGAGCCGAAGACGCCTCCGGAGGACTTCGTTGCGGATTTGAACCTCTTCCGCGAGATCATCGACGCGCTGCGAGCGGGGTGATCCGCGAGCTCGTCGGCGCCATCCGTAGGCCCGGGTTTTGATATCCGGGCGGCCGGCGCGAGAGCCAACGTCCGATACCAGGCGCCAACCAAC
>CBFGRG010000342.1:0-4344 GCA_965651105.1 uncultured bacterium
TATTGGCGTGAGATATCGCGCGCCCGTCGACGGTGAGCATCCGCCGGAGCGGATCGCAGGTGGGCGAGGTGACTCGCGGCGGTACCGCCAGCATGGACAGGCATTGGTACAGTAGGGAATGAGAATGCCCGCGCCAGCGCTGGCGTGGATCATGGTTCAGGGACAGGACACTTGATGAGCGGCAATGGGCAGGGTGACCCCGGTGCGCCCGGATTCGTGGCGGGGGATGAAATGTTGGGCCTCGATGGTTTCTCTGATGCGGATCCCGGCGGCGTGGCGCACGATTTCGACGCGCCGCTTTCCCGGTTGGTGGCTCGCGGCAGCTCGGACAGCGCACTCGCGCCGGGCGCATTCGTCTATGACGAGAATGACGAAGGGCTCGACTATCGCCGCCGCTATCGCGGGCTGATCGGTGTCGGCAGCAAGGTGCCGATTCGAGACCGCGCCATCCTCTCGCTCGTGTACACCCCAGGTGTCGCCGAAGCGTGTATGGCGATCAAGGACGAGGCGCGGCGCAGCTTCGACCTTACCTGCCGTGGGAATACCGTCGCCCTGCTCAGCGACGGCTCCGACCTGTTCGGCCGCGAGCCGGGCCCGGTCGAAGCCGAATTGCCGGTGGCCGAGGGCAAGAGCGTCATCTTCAAGACCTTCGCCGGTGTCGACGCGTTCCCGATCCTCGTCTCGACACGCGATGTGAACGACATTGTCGAGACCGGCATCTCGATCAGCTCGACGTTCGGCGCAATCTGCCTCGACGACATCGCCTCGCCGCGCGCATTCACGATCGCCGACCTGCTCGACAAGGCGACCGATATCCCGGTGTTTTCCAACCAGCATCATGGCACCGCCATCCTTGTGCTGGGTGCGCTCTACAACGCCCTCAAGGTCACCGGCAAGAAGCTCCAGGATGTGCGGGTCGTGCTGAGCGGCGCGGGCATCGCGGGCATCGGCGTCGCCCGGTTGCTGGTGCGAGCTGGCGTGCGCAACCTCGTGGTGTGCGACCGCGCTGGCGCGATTCACCAGTACCGCCCGGAGCGGATGAACTGGGCCAAGGCCTATGTCGCCCGCGAAACCAACAAGGATCAGCGCAAGGGTTCCCTCCGCCAGATGCTGGAGGGCGCCGACGTGTTCATCGGCCTCTCCAGCGGCGATATCGTCGATGGCGACATGATCCGGAGCATGGCCGAGGATCCGATCGTCTTCGCGCTAGCAGTGCCGACACCGGAAGTGCTGCCGGATGTCGCACGCGAGGCCGGCGCCAGGGTGGTGGCGACGGGGCGATCCGACTTTCCCAATACGATGGACGTCTCGCTGGTCTTCCCCGGTGTCTTCCGCGGTTTGCTCGATTCGGGCGCGCGCAGCATTCGCCTGCGCATGATGATCTATGCCGCGCAGGCGCTGGCCGGGATGGTGCAGGATGGCGACCTGCATGCCGACCATATCGTGCCCCACATTTTCGACTTCCGGGTCGCTCCGGCGATCGCGGCGGCGGTCGTACACGGTGCGATCGAGGCGGGCGAGGCGACGCGGGACACGACCCCGGAGAACGTCTACGAGAACACGCGCCGCTACGTCTACGAGGGACGGCTGGATCCGGCACGTCCCAGCGTGCGGTCCGGCACGACATCGTTCCGCGAAGAGGCGATCGACCTGCGCGAGCGCCATCGCGGAATTCTCGAGATTCGGAGCAAGATTCCCATTCGGGATCATCACATCCTGAACCTGCTGTATGTGCCGCCGCGGGCGCTTGTGCCGGCGCACGTGGTCAAGGACGATCCATCAAAGGTCGACGAGCTCACCGCTCGCGCGAACCTGGTCGCGATCGTCACCGACGGCTCGGCGGTGCTCGGTTTGGGCGATATCGGCCCGCAGGCGGCCCTTCCGGTGATGGAGGGCAAGGCGGTGCTGTTCCAGACGCTCGCCGGGGTCGAGGCCTTCCCGATCACGCTCGCCTCGCGCGATCCGGATGAGATCGTGCGGGTGGTGAAGGCAATCGCGCCATCGTTTGGTGGCATCAATCTCGAAGACATCGCTGCGCCGCGCTGCTTCGAGATCGAGGAGCGGTTGCGGGCCGAGCTGGATATGCCGATCTTCCACGACGACCAGCACGGCACGGCCATTGTCGTCGCGGCGGGGCTGATCAATGCCGCCAGGCTCCGCAAGAGCGAGCTCTCGGACCTGCGCATCGTCATCAACGGTGCCGGCGCCGCAGGGGTTGCGGTCACCAAGTTGCTCAACGGCATGGGCGTCAAGGAGATCATTGTCTGCGATCGCGCCGGAGCGATTTACCCGGACCGCGAGGCGCACATGGACGGCTCGAAGCGCCGGCTCGCCAAGATCACCAACAAGAGCCTCTGCACCGGCAGCCTGAAGGAGGCGCTTGAAGGAGCCGATGTCTTCATCGGGCTCAGCGCGCCGGGGACGCTCACGCCGGAGATGATCGCCGGCATGGCGCCCGATCCGATCATCTTTGCGCTGGCGAACCCCGACCCGGAGATCACGCCAGATCTCGCGCGGGAGGCGGGCGCGCTCGCGGTGGCGACCGGCCGCAGCGACTATCCGAACCAGGTGAACAACTCGCTGGCGTTCCCCGGCGTGTTCCGCGGTGCGCTGGACGTCAAGGCCCGCGAGATCAGCGAGGAAATGAAGATCGCGGCCGCGGAAGCGATTGCCGCCTTGGTCCCTGATCAACACCTCTCGCCCGAGTTCATCATTCCCGACAGTCTCGACCTGCGGGTGGCATGGCGGGTGGCGGCGGCCGTGGCGCGCGCCGCACAGGAACACGGGCTGGCCCGGACGGAGGTCGATCCTGACGAGATCGAGGCGCGCACGCGCGACCTGGTCTATGAGGGGACGATCGCCTTCACCTGAGTCGGTACCGGCGGAGCGAGGCATGGCGGACGTCATCCGCACGTTTTCCGAGGATCACTCCAGGATCCGCGTTGCGCTGATGCGCGGCGAGGAGGAGTTGAGCCGCACCTACATCATCCCGATGACGATCCGTATCGGCCTCGCCGAGGTGCGCATGGATGGCATCGGCGGTGTCGCCACCCCGGAGGAGCACCGCAACCGAGGGTATTCCCGGCGGGTGCTGGAGTCGGCGGTCAACCAGATGACCGCGGGCGATGCGCCGCTGTCGACGCTGTACGGGATCCCGCACTTCTATTCGAAATACGGGTTTGCCACCCTCGGACCGGAGTACACGATCGCGCCGGTGTCGCTCGATGAGCGGAACGAGCTGCCGGTGGGGTACACCGACCGGGACGGCGAACCTGGGGACCTGTCAGCGCTGCGGCGGCTCTACCGGGACGAAACGGCGTGCGCGGTGGGCCCGGTTGTGCGCGACGGCTCGTGGTGGGTCTGGCAGAAGCTGGAACAGGACCTGGCGCACGGCGTGGGCGAGGTGCGGGTGCTGGAGCGCGACGGTCGCGTCGTTGGGTACGCGTGGCGAGCCTCATTTTCCTGGTGGATGCAGCATCTCGCGGAAGACCGCCCGCCGGCGCTTCGGATCGGCGAGGCGTTTGCCGTCGACGTCGACGCCGCGGAAGCCGTGTTGGCCATGGGACGCCGGTGGGCGCGAGCGCTCGACCTGCCGGTCCTGACGCTGGCGATACCTCCGGACAACACGGTCGGGCGGGTTGCGCAACTCCAGAACTGCCGGGTGACCGCGCTCTATTCCGACGACGCAGAGTTCATGGGGCGAGTCACCGGGCTCCGCGCGTTGATGCGCGCGATGCTGTCGGAGCTGGAGCTGCGGTGGCAGACCGCCGGCCTGGCGCCGTTCACGGCGACGATCGCAACCGGCGGCGAGCGCGTGACGCTTTCCGGCGACGAGAACGGTCTTGCCATCGACGCTGGGCTGCCGGGCGAATTCGAAGTAGCGCTCGATCCGGGAACGCTGGCGCGGCTCGCGCTGGGCGGGTTCGACCCGGAGCTGGTTCTTGCCCGCCAAAACCTGCCAGCGGCTATGATACGCCTTCTGGGAGCGCTGTTCCCGAAGCGGACACCCTATATCTATCCGGCCGATCGATTTTGAGTCAGCCAGCGGACCGAGCACGATGCGCCTGGGTGGTGGCAGAGGAGGTTTCATGACCGACGACAATGTGCGACCGGAAGCAGGTCCAGATCGCGAGTCCCGGCCAGGGGGCCTCGAAGAGCCTGTCACCGACGATTTGACGGCTGAGGACGACGTCGCCGAGACCGCCGAAGCGGATCGGGAAGAGTTGGCGTCGAAGAGCGAAGACACCCTCGAGTCTCTCGAAACGACGCCGGAGAGTGCCGCTCCTGATGCGATCACCGACGCGCAGGAAGACGATGCCGATCAAGTCGATGGTGTCGAGTCCG
>CBFGRG010000343.1:0-4326 GCA_965651105.1 uncultured bacterium
GTCACCGATGCTCTGTCACGCCGACCTGCTGGCACATGTCGAGGACGGGGCAGGTGGAGCACTTGGGGCGTATGCCGGTGCAAATGTGCTTGCCGAACGGCACGAGGCGCTCGTTGATCGCGATCCAGTACCGACGAGGCAGAACATCCTCCAGGACGACCATCGTCCGTTCGGGCGTCCTGGTCGCGACGTAGCCCCAGCGGTTGGTAACGCGGTGGACATGGATGTCGACGCTGATTCGCTCGATGCCGCAGGCGACTCCGGAGGCGAGGTTCGCGCACTTCGGCCCGACACCGGGGAACGATTGCATCAGGTCGGGATCGCAGGGCAGCTCGCCGCCGTGGTTGTCGCGCACGACGACAGCGATGTCGCGAATCTGGACGGCCTTGCGCTCATGGTAGGTGACGTCCTCGATGGCGACGTTGATTTCCTCGGGATCCATCGCTGCGAGCGCGTCGGGCATGCGGGCCTCGGCGAAGAGGCGGCGGGCGGCGACGAGGCTGGTTTCGTCCCGGGTGCGAATCGAGAGGATACAGGCGACGAGCTGCTCGAAGGGTGAGTCGAAGCCGTCGTCGCGAAGCTCGAACATGGCGGCTTTCGGAAAGGGCCTGACCGCCTCGCGGACGCGATCCATGACGACGTCGATGTCGAACGTGTGCTTGTCCGCTGGCTCCACGGTCGCCTCCCTCCTGTTTCAGTTAGGCCAGGGGGAGGAATCAGCATCGATCGTGCCACCGATGGGGAAAGGGGAGGAGGGCGGGGGCTGTCCCCGCCCATACGGCGTGTCAGGCCCGGTTGGCGGTGTCCCCCACCGATCCGGTCATGTAGAGGTCGTCGGCAGTGAGATTTCCGTGTTCACCGTCCAGAATCGAGACGCAGTCTCGCAGAGTCTCCTCCGGTGAGACGTCTCGACCCGGGCGGCCTGTGAACTCCTCGGCGACGAAGAACGGCTGCGTCAGGTAGGCGCGAAGCTTGCTGGCCGGGGATTCTCCACCGCCCGAGGCGAGCGTTTCCCGGACGCGGCGAGCGACCTCGACACGCTCGGCGCCGACGAAGGCCGGCTCGAGCAGGCGCGAGGTGGACGCCACCGGGTCGATCGCCGGGTAGAGCCCCTGCTTCGCGAGGTCACGCGAGAGGGAGATGACGCTGTCGAAATCGTCCGCGATGTCTGCCAGCGCCGCTGGCGACGGGTCGGCGACCGGCAGGTAAACCGCCTCGACATTGACGGAGGTGCGATAGTCGAGCTCCTGGATGACGGCGACCTCCCGCGTGGTTTCGACGAAGACGAGGATCGAGAGAGCGCAATCGGCCCCGTCGAGACGGCGAATCAGCTCTTCGACGAGGACCATCTTGCCAGTCTGCATGTCACCAGTGAGGGCGACACGGCCGCGCCGGGGCAGCGGCGCGAACAGGTCGATCGCCTTGATGCCGGTCGCGAGCGTTTCGCTGGCCGCTCGTGTTCCGCGCAGGTTGGCCATCACCTGGCGGACGGCGGTGTTGTTGAGCGGTATGCCGATGGGACCGCCGGTGTCGGTGATGCGCAGTCCGGATTCGAGCGGGAAGGCGTCGCTGGTCAGTGCGATGCAGCGGACGAGGTCGTCGTCGAGGTGCTGAATCGCCTCGAGGGTGATGGCGGGACCAGCGCTGTCGTCGGTGACGGTGAGTGCGTTGAGGACGCGGGGCCGCTGGCCTGTCGGGAAGCGGGCGTCGATCACACGACCCTGCGCGCGGACGATCTCGCCGACGCGGGTGGTGAATGCGTCGCCGGGCGCGTGGTCGTTGAGGGCATGGTCGGCCATGATGAGAAGGTCTCCTTGCCGGAGCAGCGCTCGTGCCGAGCGCAGCCGGTTGTTGACGGTGGTGACGGGCAGGTTGAGGAAGCCCGCCACCTGCCGCTGTGAGTGATCGTGCAGGTAAAAGAGGATCGTCACCTCGCGCTCGGGCTGCGGAAGCCGGTTGATGGCGGCCAGGGCGCGATCGAACCCCTCGCGCCGCTCGGCCGAGCGAGTTGGGTCGTCGCTGGCGGTCGCTGCCCGGGCATCGTCGAGCGGCAGCGTGGCAGCGTCCCGATCGCGGAAGAAATGCGAGCATTCGAACTGGACGATGCGCCGCAGCCAGCCGCCGAAGCGAGCCGGGTCGTTGAGCGTCGGCAGGCTTCGCCAGGCGGCGAGAAAGGCTTGCTGGGCGAGATCCTCGGCGAGATGGAAGTCGCCGACGCGGCTGTAGGCGTAGCCGAAGGCCATCGCCTGATAGCGTCGAACCAGCTCGGTGAAAGCGTCGGCGTCGCCGGCTTTGGCGTTTTGTACGAGCTGGTCGTGGTCCATGGGGTCACCTCCTGTGTGAGCGTCGCATCTCTACACACAAGGTGCCAACCAGGGACGAATCGCTGTATCCGGTCGCAGGTGTCGTTGAGGGGGGCGATCAGCCCGGCAGGGTCTTGTGGATGAGCAGGAGGTTGTAGTCGATCTCGAGGCCTTCGTGCGCGGCGACGAAGCGGGCGGCATGCTCGTCCGGGAACTCGAGATGGACGACGCGCTCGAGGTCGTCGCGGTTCTCGAAGCGCCAGCGTGAGGGGAGACGCTCGATAGTGAATCCGTGGTTGTGCCAGAAGTCCTCGATTTCGTTCGGGTCGTGGTGGTCGCGCCCGTAGGCTTCGAGGATCCACGAGGCGAAGGTGCCGGTCCGCAGGTCGTTGTCGACGATGAAGATGGTGCCGCCCGGTTTGAGGATGCGCTCCAGCTCGGCGATACCAGGCTCGCTGCCGGGACCGAAGAAGTAGGCAAAGCGGGCGTGGGCGATATCGACCGAATTGTCGGTGAGGGGCAGGGCGGCGGCGCTGGCGCCGATGACGGAAGTGCGGGTGAGCTGGCTGGTGGCGATGCGTTGCATCAGCTCGATCCGCAGCGTGGGATCCGGCTCAACGGCGATGACGTGGGCCGCGTCCCGGTGGAAGCGCTCGATGTGGTAGCCGGTGCCGGCGCCGACATCGATCAGCACCTTGTCGCGCCACGGCGCGATGCGCTCCATCGCGCATTCGATCGTGCCTTCGGGGTCGGCGGCGCGGTTTTCGACCTCGTAGAGGCGCCAGTCGCCGGAGATGTTGGGCGACCGCAGGAAGCCGGGTATTTGATGCCAGACGTCGGCCATGGGTCGCGATCCTTGCCGGAGATGGGTTGGTCGCTCGCAGGAGCCAAGCGGTCACATTCAAGCAAGTTTCACGCCAGCATGGTGGCTTGTCGGCGCGCCGCTGTGCCCGATGCACACGGCACGCCGACGGCGGCGACGGACTCAGCCCTGGATCGCGTCCCAACCGATGCCGGGCACGTCTGGAGGCGAGATGCAGCCGTCCGTCCCGATGCCATCCTCGACGATGATCGGGTTGGTGCGCACCAGCGATTCATAGTAGGTCGTGTTCGGGATCGCGCAGGCGATGGCGAGGTTCGGCGGGCCGCCGCCGTGGACCTCGGCGCGCATGTTGAACGACTCCGCCAGGTGGGCGATCCGCATCGCGCCGGTGACGCCGCCCTTGTAGTGGGTGCTGGTGCGGACCAGGTCGCAGGCGTCATTGGCGATGAAATCGGCAATGTTGTAGTGCGCGCCGTCAGACGTCTCGCCGGAGAGCAGGGGGATATCGACCTTGTCGCGCAGGCGGCGGTAGGCGTCGATGTTGAACTCGCGCATCGGTTCCTCGTACCAGAGGAAGCCGGCCTCATGCAGCGCTCGGCCGACGTAGATTGCGTCGAGCAGGTCGAATCCGGCGGATCCGTCGTACATCAGCTCGATGTCGGGGCCGACGTGGGCACGGAGGGCCTGGCCGAGCTTCGCGTCGGCTTTCGGGTCACCCCAGGCGTGGAGCTTGATCGCGCGGAACCCGGCTTCGAGGCACTGATCGGCGATGTCGAGGAATTCCTCGATACTGCCGTAGGTGACGGTGCTCGCGTAGGCGGGGATGCGGTCGCGGAAGCCGCCGAGCAGCTTGTAGAGCGGCAGCCCGGCGGCCTTCGCGGTGAGATCCCAGAGGGCGATGTCCACGAGGCCCAGTCCGTAGATCGGGATTTCCTCGAGTCGGTCGAGCTCCCAGACCCGCGTCCAGAGCTCTTCCTTCATCAGGGGATCGCGTCCGACGAGGTCGGGACGAAGGCGGCGATCGACGATGTCCCGCATGATCGCGCCGTGCGAGCCGCGCGCCTCGCCGGTGATGCCCTCGTCGGTCTCGATGACGATGCGGATGGTGTCGTTCTCGGTGCCGGAGCCTGGCAGCCCCTTGCGCCAGACGAACTGGTGCTCGACCGGCACAATGGCCGTCTCGACCGTGATATCAGTGAT
>CBFGRG010000344.1:0-4323 GCA_965651105.1 uncultured bacterium
TGCTCGCCACCCGTTCCCTGGTTGCCCGTATCGCCGGTTTGCTCGTCGTCGCCGGGCAGCGATTCGTTGCTCGTTTCCGCCAGAGGCGGTTCGCTCGTGTTGTCGCCGGTATCGTCTGGTGGGGTTGGGGTCGGCAGCACGCTGCCCTCGGGGCCGTGCTCGCCGCCGCCGGCGCCGTCCGAATTGTCGGTTGTCGTCCCGCCGACGCCCAGTGCCGCCTCGGTCGGCATGATGTCGCTCGGGTCGGTGCCCGCGCCGGTGGTGCCGTCGCCATTGGAGGCGCCGGACGTCGGCTGCTGAGGCGCCTGTTGCGATTGCAGGGCGGTGTCGCCCTCACCGCCTTGATCGCCGACAATTACCGCCGGTAGCCGGTCGGTCACGTCATCGGGCAGGTACGGCCGGACGAACCAGCCGGCGGCCAGCACGAGGATGGTCAGCATCGCGACCCAGCCAAGCCACGCGGCGCCGCCGCGACGGCGCTGTTCGCGCTCCCGCTCGATCGGCGTGACCTTGGCCTTTCGCCTTGGTTCCGGTTTCGGCGCCTCCTCGGCGTGGGCGAGATCACGAGTGTTCGCCAGGAAGCGGGCGGCATTGCTGCGCGGCTCGACCGGCTCCGGCTCTGGTGCCTGGAACGCCGCGACGCGCGCTGTCTGGCGTGCCTTGTCCCGCTGCTCGATCGGCCTGGGGTCGCGGGTTGCGGCGTCGTTCGATTCCGGTGCATCGGATGCTGCCTGATCCTGCGCCATCTCGAAAGCGGGCAGCGGAGGCAGCGCGCTCGAGCGGCCCGCCCCGACGCCCTCCTTCCACATCGGTGTTTCAGCCTCGATGGCTTCGCGCCGGGTGCGTCCGGTGAGGATCGCGACGAGCTGGCTGGCCGGTCCCTTGCCGTCGGTGACCATGACCAGCAGGCGCTCGGTGGTGTCGCGGCCGGGCACCACGCCCTCCGGCGTGATGGAGATGCGAACACCGCTGCCGTCGACACGCAGCGGCGGTGGCACGAGCCACGAGCGAGGCGCTTCGAGCAGGATCGTGTCGCGATCGGCGAGAACGATGCGCTCGCTGGTGACGAGAAGGTGCGCCGGGATCTCGCTTCCGTGTCCGACGATGCCGACCTCACCCTCCCACGAGATACCCTCGCGTTCGAGCGTATCAAGCGTGGGGCCGGATGGGCGACGGGCGCGAGAGCCGCGTATCGATCCGGTGCGGCCGGATGGCGGCGGTGATGCTGGTGGCATGGAGGCGACCTCCCTCACGAACGTGGTGTCCTCCCAGGCGGTGCGCGGCCGGAGAGGATTGGGTCCCGCGGCGACGGAGCGTTCCGGCGCGAGCGAAGCTGACGAGAGTCCGACGGTGATGTGCGCACGCCGCCCTTGTACAGCGTGAACGCACAATCTGTACGTACACTCTATCATACGCGAGGGGTGTGGAAAAGTGGAAGGACCTGCTGCCGGGCAGGCATGAATGCTCGTGCAGCGACGCGCTCCGGGCCGATGCGCGGTGGGCATCGCGGTGCCGGAACGGTGAGATGGGCTCTCGGCGCTGGAGGCGACGTCGCTTCGTTCTGCCGAGGCGATTGACCGCGATCGTTGGCGTGTGATTGCGCCGGTGCGTGTGGTCAAACCGCCCTGCAGACGGTGGAGACGCAGCGGCCTACCACTCCGCCGGGGGAAGCTCGCTGGCGAACAGGGCGAGGTGCAGGCTCAGGCGTGTGTCCGGATCGTCGGGATCGACTGGCAGGAGCTCCCGGATTTGCCGCATCCGGTACGTGAGGGTGTTGCGGTGGATGCCAAGATGGTCGGCCGTTGCACGCTGGCTGCCGCCGAACGCCAGCCAGGCTCCCAGGGTCTTTCGCAGCTGCCCGCGTCGATCCTCTCGCATCAACGCGCCCAGGAGCGTTTCGACATACTCCGCCAGCAGCGGCGTGCCCCAGAGCTCGTAGAGCAGGCGCACCGCGCCCAGCTCCGCCAGGTTGTCCGCGCGAACGACGGCGCCGCCGATCATCCCCGCTGCGCGGGCCCGGGTGAGAAAGACCAGCATGCGGATCGCCGTCTCCAGCTCGTCGGACGTCGTTACCGGTGCCGACACCGCGATCCAGGCGTCGTCCGGCAGTTCACGGACGATCTGGGCGCCGGGAGGGCCGGTCAGCAGCCATGCCGGTCCCGCGGCATGCTCGCCGGCGTCGACCGGCCCGCCGACGCTGCGCAGCAGCGGCCAGACGTCGCGGTCCTGGCTGCCGGGACGGGCGATGGCGATCCGAAATGGGGCATCCGGCGGGATTCCGGCCCGGCGAATGCGGCTGCTGGCCTCGATGGGATCGACCGCCGCGATCGCCAGCGCACCGTTGATCAACCGCGTGCGCGTTTCGAGATCGTGGGCCGTCGACGCCTCTTCATCGAGCGAGGCGTGAACCGCGTCGGCGATCCGGCTCAGGATGAACCGGCCCGTCGCGTGCGTTTCTGGCGTCACCGGGCCGAGCAGCAGCACGCGCTGGCGCGGCAGGTCGCGACTGACCCAGCCACTGGCTTCGATGGCGGCTGGATCCGGCGTGTCGGTCGTCGTCGCGACAATGATGCCGCCGCTGGCGGTGCGCACGGCGAGGTCGTACCCGAGGTGGTCGGCGAGGTTGTCCAGCAGGGCTGCCGGAGTCGTATGCGCGGTGCGATGGGTGCTGATGATGCGCTCGATGTCGGCGCCGGCGCGGAGCAGCTCGCCCCGCCGGGTCGTCAGCATGCGGTTGAGGTCACTCTCCAGCTCGATGCCGATTTTCGGCGCGCGCAGCACCGGCACCGCGCTGTGGACCGGTTCGGTGGTGTCCAGCACGACACCGGCAACCGGCTGGCTGGTCAGCTCGCCGATCAGCATCTGGAGATTGAGGGCCGATTCGGTCACCACGCGCTCCGGCAGCAGCACCAGCTCGCCACCGCGCAGGGTGGGCAGCATCGGCGCGTTCGAGCGGGCGGTGATCACCCAATCGACATCGCGTTCGAGCGGATCTTCGGGTCCGTGCGGAGCATGGTCGTCGGCAGAAACCAGGTCGGTCCAGGCGACCAGGTCGCGGAGGGTGATCTCACCGGTGGGCATGCGTTGCGCTCCTGAACGGGCTGCGTGTTGGGAGGACGCGGCGCCGTTGTCGGGTCCGCCGTACAGCATACCGGCGATGGGATGTGCATGTCGACCAACGAGAACCGATTATCGGTCGCGAAATCGCATTGTATTTGTGCATCGTGACCAGTGTGTGGCGGTAGGACATTGTGCCGCGACCACGGGGTATGCTGCGGTCTATGGATAGCGTCGCTCTCGCACCGTCGTCATCGAAGCCACTCGCCTGGTTGACACCGGGCCGGATCCTGCTGGCCGTCGCCAGCCTCGTCGGGTTGGCCGGCTTCCTCTACCCCTTCGTGTTGCCGGCGATCGCCCAGTCGGAAAACACCGACCAGGCCCATGCCGCCGATGCGCCGTTGATCGTCGCGCTGGTGACAGCCTTTGCCGTCGGTGCGGTGCTGGTGACGCTATCGGAGAGCCAGGCAGGTGCCTCGCGCTCGCGGATGGTCGCGCTTCTTGGCGTGCTGGTGGCGATCGATGCGACGCTGCGGCTGGTGCCGACGGTGCTGGGGGCCTCGCCGGTCTTCCTGCTGATCATGCTGGTCGGGGCGGTGTTTGGCGCGTCGTTCGGGTTCCAGATGGGCGCCCTGACGATCCTGCTGTCGGCGATGCTGACCGGCGGCATGGGGCCATGGCTGCCCTACCAGATGCTTGGGGCGGCGTGGATCGGGCTGACGGCGGGATGGCTGCCCAGGGGTGGCTCCGAGCGGCGGCGACTGGTGACGCTGGCGCTGTTCGGGGCGGTGTGGGGAATGCTGTTCGGAGCGCTGATGAACCTCTGGTTTTGGCCCTTCGGCGCGCCGGGCGCGGGCGAGGCCGGCAGTCTCTACTGGACTCCTGGCCTGTCGTTCGCGGAAACGGTGGCGCGCTACACCCGCTTCTACCTCGTCACCTCGCTCGGGTTCGATCTCTTCCGGGCGGCCGGCAATGTCGTGCTGGTGCTGGTGCTCGGCGGGCCGCTGCTGCGGCTGCTGGAGCGCTACCGCCGCCGCTTCGCCTGGGAGCCGTGGGAGGAGATGGAGCCGGCGACGGGCGATGTCGCTCGCTGAGGGTTGGTCAGGGATGTCCGAAACGGGGCGTAGCGGCGACCTGGCGGCGCATCCAACGGCGATGGGCATCACCGCCGCAGCCGCCAATGTCGCCTTCGACAGCGTTCATCCAACGCCAGGCGACAATGCCCGCTGCGAACCTTGACTCCATCGAACGGCGGATGCGCGGGCA
>CBFGRG010000345.1:0-4320 GCA_965651105.1 uncultured bacterium
CCCGCTTCTCTTCATGCAAAATGTCGCCGTGCCCTTGCAGGTCAGCTCGAATCGGCCAATTGCGCTCGGTCCCACCCGGGCGCATGATGGTCGTCGGGATTATTGACCTGGAGGCCATCATGGTGGATCGATCACCGGGGCTCAATCGTCTGCTCGTCGGGCTCGACCGTGCCCAACACGACCGATCCCTCGTCGGCGGCAAGGGGGCGAGTCTCAGTCGTCTCCTCGCCATCGGCGCGCCCGTTCCGGAGGCCGTCGCGCTCACCACCCACGCCTATCGCGAGGTCGCCGCTTCGCTCGGCCTGCCCGGGCGCATCGCCGATGCCACCTCGTTCGACCTGCCCTGGATTCGCGCGGAGCTGCTGCACGCGCCGCTGCCCGCCACTGTCGAAGCGGCCATCGGCGAAGCGTGGGACCGTCTCGCCACCACGGACACCCCCGATGTCGCGCTCGCTGTCCGATCGTCGGCGACCTCCGAGGATTCCGGCGCGTACTCCTTCGCCGGCCTGCATGACACCGTGCTCGATATCCGCACACCCGCCGCGCTGGCGGCCGCCGTGCGCGCCTGCTGGGCCTCGCTCTGGTCGGACCGCGCGGTGAGTTATCGTCGCGGCACCCCGCTCGCTGAAGAGCCGGCGGAGATCGCCGTCGTCGTCCAGCGTCTCGTTCGCGCCGATGTCGCCTTCGTCGTGTTCACCGTCGATCCGGTCAGCGGCAATCGCGATCACGCCGTCATCTCCGCCAACTGGGGGCTCGGCGAGGCGGTCGTCTCGGGCCTTGCCACCCCCGATCACATCGTCGTCGATCGCGATGGGACGGTGCTCACGTACGACGTCGGCGCCAAGGAGGTGATGACGGTGCCTGGTGCGACGCCCACCGAGGGTGCCCGGGAGGTGCCGGTGCCACGGCTGCTGCGGTCGATGCCGGTGCTGTCCGAGGCGCAGGCGACCGAGATCGCCGCCCTGGCCCGATCGCTCGCCCAACAGCTGGGCTACGCGGCGGACATCGAGGGTGGCATCGCCGGCGGCGCGATCCATCTCTTCCAGGCGCGACCGATCACCACGCTCGGCGCGGCGATGCCGCGTTCGGCTCCCGCCGTTGATCCCCATCTTCCCGCCTCACGCTGATTCGGAGCATCACCACATGGCCACGACACCCCCGCTCACTGCCGCATTCCCCGCCGACTGGAACGTCATCGCCGATGGGCACGGGTCGTTCACGCGCGACCAGATGCACTTTCCGTTCCCGGTCAGCCCGCTGACCGCGTCAAGCTTCCCGGCCTTTTGCGATGGCCACGTCGCGGGCCTGCGCAGCCTGGGGATTCCCGAGGCTGCGTTTGACGTTCGCGTCGTCAACCACTATCGCTACGACCGGCAGGTGATGCAGGTGCCGGCAAGCGAGGCCGAGGGCGCCGCGCTGGCGGAACGCACCGAACAGGCAATCAGGCGCGAGCTCGATCGGATGATCGACCGCTGGTTCGGTGAGCACCGCCCCCGGCTGGCCGCGCTTGATGCCCGCCTGCGCCAGATGCAGCCCAGGGGAGCGGACAACGCGATTGTGCTGGCGTTGCTTGACGAAGCCGACGCGATTCTTCGCGAGGCGTGGCAGATCCATTTCACCGTCGTGCCGCCCATGACGCTCGCCATGCAGCTCCTGCGGGAGATGCACGCCGACCTGTTCGGCGATGACGGCGATGGCGCGCTGACGCTCATGGCCGGTGGCGCCACCGAAAGCATGAAGGCCGGGTTCGGGCTGGCCGATCTCGCCGTGCGTGCCCGAGACCTGAACCTCGTCGACACGTTTCTCGCGACACCGGTCGATGCGGTGATGCCGGCGCTGACGGACACCGATGCGGGGCGGACGTTCCTGACCGATCTCGACGCCTACCTGGACGAGTACGGGTGGCGACAGGACCTGTTCGACCTCGCCACGCCGACCTGGAGGGAACATCCGGCGATTGCGCTGGCCGGCGTTCACAGGTACCTGGAGACCGGATACGACGCGCGTGCCGCGCACGCCGAAATCGGCCGGGCAGCGGAGGCGGCGTTCGAGGCGGCGCTTGACCAACTGGCGGATTACCCGGCTGCGGTCTCGGAGCAGTTCGAGCGGCTCGTCCAGCTCGGCCGGCAGGGCGCCTTCCTGCAGGAGGAGCACAACTTCTACATCGACCAGCGCATCCTCTCGCTGCTGCACCACTTCTATCGAGCGGTTGGCGAGGCGCTGGTGGACCGAGGGGTGCTGGACAGCCCGGACGACGTGTTCATGCTGTATCTGGACGAGATTCGCGAGCTGTTCGGCCAGCCTGACCTGGCGAACCGCGCCGACGAGGCTCGCGCGCTGGCCCACCGGCGACGAGCCGAGCTCGCGCAGGCCGCGACGCTCTCCCCGCCACTCGCGATCGGGGAACCGGTTGACGCCGGGCCACATCCGGACACTCCGATGACGCGGAGCCTCGCGGCCTTCTTCGGCTGGGGCCCGTCACGCGTGCCGGAATCCGGACAGGTATTCGGCATGTCCGGCTCGCGCGGAGTCATCAGCGGTCCCGCCCGCGTCGCGCGCACGCTCGATGAAGCCCGGGCGGTGCGGCCCGGCGAAATCCTGGTTGCGGTGACGACGATGCCCCCGTGGACGCCGCTGTTCGGCGTGGCCGCGGCCGTCGTGACGGAAACAGGCGGTCCGCTGAGCCATTGCGCCGTGGTCGCGCGGGAGTACGGCATCCCGGCGGTGGTGGGCGCGTCCGGGGCGACCGCGGCGATACGGACCGGTCAGCGCGTAACCGTGGACGGCGGCTCCGGTGTGGTAACGATCGAGTCGTGAGGCGAAAAACCGCTCATACATGCCGCAAGGGCGGTAATCGCGGTGGCAGCCGCTCCGTCCGCCGTGGTGCAATGAGCCCGTGAATGCGAGCGAGACACCCACCGGCACCACAAACAACCAGCGGCTGCTGTTGGCGACGATCGCCGCCGGCACCGCCTTCGCTCCGCTGAACTCGACGATGATCGCCGTTGTCCTGCCGGATATCCAGCAGTCGTTCGACACATCCGTCACGGCCACCACGTGGCTGGTGACGATCTACCTGATCGTGATGGCGGTGGGGCAGCCGATCGGTGGCCGGTTGGGGGATCAGCTCGGCCGCCGGCCCGTCTACCTCGCCGGCCTCGTGTGGTTCCTCATCGCATCGGTCGGGTGCGCGGTTGCGCCGAGCCTCGGCTGGCTGATCGCCTTCCGAATCCAGCAGGCGATGGCCGGGACGCTCATCTTTCCCAACGGCGCCGCGCTGGTGCGGGAGGCGTTTCCCGCCGAGCGGCGCGGGTTGGCCTTCGGCATGATCGGATTGAGCGCATCCGTCGCGGCGGCATCGGGACCGCCAATCGGCGGTCTCCTCTCCCACGCGTTCGGCTGGGCGTCGATCTTCTGGGTCAACCTCCCGCTCATCGCCCTCGTCGGCGTGCTGGCGTGGCGAACCCTGCCGGTACGAACCGGTCCAGCCCCGGCGCGAAGCCGGCTCGATTTCGCAGGCATCGGCCTGTTGGCCGCCACGCTGGGCGCAGTGATGGTGACGCCCACACTGCTCAATTTCGACCAACCCGCACTGGCTGCCGGCGCGGTAGTGGCCGGGGTTGCCGCTGGGTGGGGATTCTTCCACCACGAGCGTCGGGTGACGGCGCCGATCGTCGATCTCACCCTTTTCCAGCAGCGCCACTTCGCGGCAGCCTGCGCCTCGATCCTGCTCGGCAATGTCGTGATGTACACGACGCTGCTGGCGATCCCCCTCTTCCTCGAGCACGTGCGAGGAGCGAGCGCCAGCCGCATCGGCCTGATGCTCGGCGCGATGTCCATACTGTCGGCACTGGCAACGCCGATCGGCGGCCGCTGGGCGGACCGGCTCGGTCGCTGGCAGCCGGCCGTGGCCGGCGCGCTGATCGCCTGCGCCGGGACCTTCCTCGTCGGCCTGGCGCTGGGCGCGGGCGGAACGGCCGTGCTCGTGGTCGCGCTGGCGATACTCGGGCTCGGCCTGGGTATCGCCGGGGCGCCGGTGCAGGCGGCGTCGGTGGAATCGGTGCCGGCGGGGCAGTCCGGGTCGGCATCGGGGATCTACTCGACGTCACGCTACATCGGCAGCGTGATCGGGACGAGCGTGCTGGCGCTGCTGTTCGCGAGCGATCCCGATCCGGGCGATACCGGCCGGTTCATCGCGCTGTACCTGGCACTCGGTGGCGTTGCGATCGCCGGCATCGCCGCCAACAGCCGCATTGCCGACCGCGTCCCGGCCACCTCGCCCACCGCGACCGCCCATTCGTGACGCGAAGTGACGGTTCG
>CBFGRG010000346.1:0-4309 GCA_965651105.1 uncultured bacterium
AGGGGGCGTGGCGCGAGCGTCTCGCCGGCTACGAGGCGATCGTCCGCGAGGAGGTCACGCGGCACCGAGGCCGCCTGGCGGCCACACCGGGCGCGAGCGCCATGGCCGTCTTCGATGGTCCCGCCCGGGCCCTGCGCTGCGCGGGGGCGATCGTCGAGCGCGCCCGCGACCTCGACCTGTCGGTCCGCGCGGCGTTGCATACCGGTGAGATCGAGGGCGATGAGGACGTGCGTGGTCCCGCCTGCCAGGTTGCCGTGCGAGTGCTGGAGCGTGCCGATCCGGGCGAGGTGGTCGTCTCGCGCACGATCGTCGACCTCGTTGCCGGCTCCGGGGTCGCGTTCGCCCCGCTCGGGCACCAGCTCGCCACCGGCGACGGGCGCCGGCTCGATCTCTTCCGCGTCGCCTCGATCGCGCCGCGCGACTTCGCGATGCCGGCCCCCGCGGCGGCACACGGCGGCATGCCACTGACGCGCCGGGAGATCGAAGTCGCCACCCTGATCGGGCGGGGGCTCAGCAACCGGCAGATCGCCGAGACCCTCTCCATCTCGATCGCGACCGTCGAGCGACACACGGCGAACATCTTCAACAAGCTCGGGCTGCGCGGCCGCGCGCAGGTCGCGGTCTGGGCGGCCGAGCAGGGCCTGCTGATTGCCAGCGACCGGTGATACAGGATTTGGGCGATGTGTTCCCAATCCGTAGGGGCGGTCCCCCGCCGGACCCGCCCGCAGGCCGGCAGGCTGGCGGGGTCGTCCGCCCGGCCGCCATCAGGCGGCAGTGCGCGATGGGAGACACCGCGAACTCCCGTGGCCGCCACCTTCGGTTCGGGCGGGAAGGACCGCCCCTACGCGCTCCGGGTTCGCTCACTGTCGACCTTCGACCGGTTCGGGCGGGAAGGATCGCCCCTACGTGCCCTGATTTCGCTCGCTGTCGACCTTCGACTGAAGCGCAGCCACGAAGAGGCAGGACCGTCAGTAGCGGCGAGCTGACTGCACATCCGCCAATCGAACACACCAATCTTCCTTCGCGACGAGCAATTTCGCTTGGCATCGCTGATAACTGCGCCGCGAACAGCGGCGACATTGGCGGCTTCCGCGCTGTTTCCCGCGTCGATGGTTGCGCCGCCACGTCGCCGCTACGCACCTGACGGTGCCGCCAATCCCGCCCAGCCAGCGAGAATTACATACCCCCGTACATGGTTTCCGCGATGTGCCCCGTTCGGCGGCGGCATAGGGTGATGGTGCGCGGAACGAGTCCGCGCGCCGGTACGCATACGCATGTGCGTACACCATGTCGCCGGCCGGCGAATACGTATCTCGAAGTCGCAGTCCTGCCCATGTGTGCCGGAGCCCGCCTGCCTATCGTGCAAGGCAGGTGGCACGACACGAACCGGCAGGCCACCGCCGACGCTCCACCAGGAGGATCACCATGCAGCGGGATATCGACGGGACCCAGGATGACACGTCGTGCGCGGATTTGAAGGCCAACCGCCGCAACCTCTTGCGGACGGGCGGCATCCTCACCGGCGCGCTCAGCCTCTTCGGCGGCGGAGCGACCGTCAACGCGGCGACGCAATCGGATTCGCTCCAGGTCAAGGAGAAGACCTTCATGCAGACCCAGACGCTTCGACCCGACCCCAGCTTCTACCCCTCGCCTCGCGCGGCGATGGAGGCACCCGCCGAGACGCTGGCCTACGTGGTCCGCGTCAATCCCAACGGCGACGACCGCCCGGACGCGATCTGCGCCGTCGACGTCGACCCCACCTCGGAGCGGTTCGGCGAGCTCATCGGCGAGGTCGAGATGCCGAACGCCGGCGACGAGCTCCACCACTTCGGCTGGAACGCCTGCAGCTCGATGCTCTGTCCGAACGCCGCGCACCCGCACGTCGAGCGACGCTACCTGATCGCGCCGGCGCTCGCCTCGTCCAACATCCACATCATCGACACCAGACCCGACGCGAGCAAGCCGAGGGTGGTCAAGACCATCACCGGCGCCGAGATCGCCGAGAAGGCCGGTTACGCCAACGGTCACACCGTCCACTGCGGGCCGGACGGCATCTACGTCAGCGCGCTCGGCGCGCCGGACGGCGGCGGCCCCGGCGGCATCTTCATGCTCGACCACGACACCTTCGACGTGCTCGGCCAGTGGGAGATCGACCGCGGCGAGCAAAACCTGCACTACGACTTCTGGTGGCACCTGGGCTACGACACGATGGTCACCAGCGAGTGGGGCACGCCCAACATGGTGCAGAACGGCGTGCAGCCCGACCTGCTGCTCGACGCGCAATACGGCCACAAGCTGAACTTCTGGGATCTCCGTCGTCGCCGTCTCACCCAGAGCGTCGACCTCGGCAAGGAGCACCAGATCACGCTCGAGCTGCGTCCGGCGCACGACCCGACAAAGGACTACGGCTTCGTCAACACCGTCGTGAGCCTGACCGACCTCTCGGCCAACATCTTCCTGTGGCACCGCAACGAGAACGCGACCGGCCCCGACGACGCCTGGTCGGCCACGAAGGTGATCAGCATCCCGGCCGAGCCCGCCACCGAGGACGAGCTGCCGCCGGCATTGAAACCGTTCGGCGCGGTGCCGCCGCTGGTGACCGACATCGAGCTGAGCGTCGACGACCGGTTCCTCTACGTCTCCTGCTGGGGGACGGGCGAGCTGCAGCAGTACGACGTCAGCGACCCCTTCAACCCGGTGCTGACCGGCTCGGTGCGCATCGGCGGCATCGTCCGGCGCGACCCGCACCCGGCGGCATCGACGCCGCTCAACGGCGGGCCGCAGATGGTCGAGGTCAGCCGCGACGGCCAGCGTATCTACCTGACCAACTCGCTCTACCTGCCGTGGGACGCGCAGTTCTACCCGGACGGCATCAAGGGCTGGATGGTCAAGCTGGACGCCAACCAGGACGGCGGTCTCGCCTTCGACCCGAACTTCTTCCTCGACTTCGGCGACCAGCGCCCGCACCAGGTTCGCCTGGAGGGCGGCGACGCCTCGACCGACTCCTACTGCTTCCCGTAGCTCACTCGCCCGGTGCCGCCCGTTCACCGTCGCACGGGTGGGATCCGGCATCGAAGAATCGTCGTGCCGCGCCTCAGCGCATGGCCGCCACAGGGGCGGCACTACGGATCGATGCCGTAGACCCGGGCCCAGGTGCCCGGGGACGCAGGCACGATGGACCGCACATCACCGCGATACCGCACCGCATTGATTGATCGAAAGGAGCGATCCGATGTTCGACTCGTTGCTGACCTGGTCGCTGGTCCCCCTGATCGGCCTGGGCATCTTCCATGGCATCAACCCCGGCATGGGCTGGCTCTTCGCCGTGGCGCTCGGCTTCCAGGAGCGGAGCCTGCGGGCGGTGGTCGCCGCGCTCGGACCGATCGCGATCGGCCACGCCCTCGCCATCGGCATCGTCACGCTGGCGGTCGGCCTGCTGGGCACGTTCCTGCCGACCGATCTGCTGCTGATGGCCAGCGGCCTCGTCCTGATCGGGTTCGCCGCGTACAAGATCGTCACCCGCTTCCGCCACCCGCGCTGGGTCGGCATGCGGGTAACCAAGCCGGAGCTGGCGCTGTGGTCGTTCCTGATGGCGACGGCGCACGGAGCCGGGCTGATGCTGATCCCGGTGATGCTGCGCCTGCGCGGCGACGGCGTCGCCAGCGTCGCCGCCGAGGGGCACCACGGCCACCACGCGCACCACGCCCCGGAGGCCACCGAACCGATCGGCGCCGCGATCCTGGCGGTGGGCGTACACACCGCCGCCATGCTCGCCGCCGCGCTGGCGCTGGCGGTGCTCGTCTACTCGCTGGTCGGGGTCAATGTCCTCCGCAAGGCGTGGATCAACCTCGACTGGATCTGGACCGGCGCCCTCGTCATCACCGGAACCGTCACGCTCGCGCTCGGGTTCGGCCAGCTCGTGACCTCCTGAACGGAGTGCACACCATGCAACACGATCCGCTCTACCAGTACATCCTGCTCAACATTCCCCGGAGGAAACACGCAGCAATGATCCCACCGTTCATGCCTCTCGAATTCACAAAGGACCCGCTCAACCGCCACTACGACGACCGCTGGACCTGGCTCGCCTGGCGCGACCTCGAGCCGCCCCGCGCCCCCGCGCGGCAGCGACTCGGCCGGCTGCTGGTCCGCCTCGGCCGCTGGGTCGAAGGCCACCGGCCGGAATCGCCACCATCTCTCGACACCATCCCGGCCCGTCCCGCCACCATGGAGACCGCCCCGTGATCCACGATCTCGAATCCTCGCCCCTGCTCATCGACGCGCATCGAGACTACCTTCGCTCCCTGTA
>CBFGRG010000347.1:0-4302 GCA_965651105.1 uncultured bacterium
CGAGGTCATTTCGCTTTCGTGATAGATGGTGCCCGACTGGCGGCCCACCGCCAGGGTCAGCCGCGGCCATTCGTCACCGGATTTCGGCCCCGCGAAGGTGAACAGGTAGTATCCGGAGCTGGCCGACGCCGCGGAGGGGGTGGCGATCGGCACATCATGGGGGTACTCGGCCTGCATCGAAACGAGGATCAGCTCGGCGTCACTTCGCCACTCGGCCGCCCACCCCGCCGCCAGCTCGTAGGCGTCGATCAGTGGAACAGGTCTCGGGACTTCACCCGAAACGACGGGACGCTCCTCAGCCGGCGCGATCACGTCGCCCGGGGCCTCACCGAGGCGCAATACCACGACAATGGAAGCGACGACGGCGACGAGGAAGAACGCGGCGATCGCCATCCGCTCCCTCGGTCGCAGCCCCGTGTCCGGTTGCAACGCTCCCATCGTCCGCCGATCCACTCCAGCACACGCCTCACAACAGCTCACAGTGTCGCAGAGGGCACGAGCGTGGCGCCAATCCAGGGCCGGATCGGGGGCAGGGCCGTCGTATACTCGACCGGAACGGTAAAGAGCTACCGCTCTATCGACCATTGCATCGATACATACATGAAGGAGACAGGTGAGCATGGCCTCACGAGACGAATTGCAGCGGACCCTCGACGAAATCAGCCAGCGGGTTGGGGAACTCGGGGTGCGACTTTGACCTCGCCAACGACGAGCGAGAAGTCGCCGACCTCGAGCGGCGCAGCGCCGCGGAAGGCTACTGGGACGACCCCGATCGGGCCCAGCAGGAGATGCGCCGCCTCGGCGAGCTGAAGGCGCGACTGACAACCTGGAACGAGATTCGCGACTCGGCCGCCGACCTCCGCGAGATGGTCGACATGGCCGACGGCGATGAAGAGCTGCTTGCCGAAATCGCGACCGAGCGGGACGCCCTCCTGCAACGGGTCGACGAGCTCGAGCTTCAGCTCGCGCTGAGCGAGCCCTACGACGCCAACAACGCCCTGCTGATCATTCACGCGGGCGAAGGCGGCGTGGACGCGCAGGATTTCGCCGAGATGCTGACACGCATGTACCTGCGCTGGGCCGACCGCCACGACGTCAAGGGCGAGCTGCTCGATACCACCGAGGGCGAGGAAGCCGGCATCAAGACCGCCACGATCGAGATCAAGGGAACGAACGCCTACGGTCTCCTGAAGGGCGAGGGCGGCTCGCATCGCCTGGTGCGACTCTCTCCGTTCGATTCGGCGCACCGTCGGCACACCGCTTTCGCGCTGGTCGAGGTCATTCCGGTGATCGAAAGCGACACCGACGTCGAGCTCAACCCCGATGACGTTCGTGTCGACACCTTCAGGTCGTCCGGAGCTGGCGGCCAGCACGTCAACAAGACCGATTCGGCCGTCAGGCTTACCCACATCCCGACGGGAATCGTCGTCTCGTGCCAGAACGAGCGAAGCCAACAGCAAAACCGCGAGTCGGCGTTCAAGATCCTGCGAGCGCGCCTGCTGGAGCGAAAGCTTGAAGCCGAGGCCGAGGAGCGGTCGCGACTCAAGGGCAACCTGACGGCGGCGGGATTCGGCAGCCGCATCCGATCGTACGTCTTGCACCCGTACACGCAGGTGACCGATCACCGCACCGGTACCAGCATTGGCGACGCCCAGGCCGTCCTCGACGGCGATATCGATCCGCTGATCGATGCCTACCTGCAGATGCAGATCAGCCCCGCCGACGTGCCGGCCTCGGCGTAGACATCGCGTCCACGAGACGCTGCACGGGCGCAATGAAGGCCTCGGGAGGGGTGCTAGACTTCTCCCGAGGCACGATGCCTCGCAGGAGCGGCGCGCCGCGCCACATCCGCTTCTTTCCGCACCAGGAGAACTGCATGGTCATCGAGTCCCGCCAGCACCGGGCGCGAATACTCGATCCCGCCGCGATCGAGCAAAAGCTTTCGCTCAACACGTACAATGTCGACTCCGATCGAGCGCACATTCGCATCATCGATAACCAGGTGTGCCTCTCGTGCGTTCGGCAGCAATGCATCAACTGCTGCCCGGCCACGTGCTACGCACCGCAGGACGATGGCACCGTGCTCTTTTCCTACGAAGGCTGCGTCGAATGTGGCACCTGCCGCATCGTCTGCAACGAGTTCGACAACATCGAGTGGACCTACCCGCGCGGAGGCTTCGGCATCCAGTATCGACTCGGGTAGGCAACGACCGGAAGGCACGGTATGTACTGGGCAAAACGACATGTGCTCGTCTGTACCTCACAGCATTGCAACCAGAAGGGCGCGATGGATGTGCTTGGCCGGCTTCGGCTCGAGGTAATTCGTCGCAAGCTCGATCATGAGATCTTTGTCAATAATTGCGGCACCATCGACCTGTGTGACACGGGACCCAATATGGTTGTCTACCCCGACAACATCATCTACGGTGGCGTCACTGCGAAAGATATCCCCGAGATCGTTGACTTTCTTGCCGGCGGACCGATCGTCGAGCGCCTGCACCTGCAGCCCGGCAAGCGATTCGAGGGCAAGCGGCGGGACTTCTACGCCGAGATCGTTGAATCCGGCGTCGAGTCAGAGGAAGGCGTGACCGAGATCGCGGCTCGCCATGATATCGATGAACTGATGTTGGCGGAGCAGTTCCGGCGCGGCTTCATGGCGCGCAAGCCGATCGAAGGCCAGCCGGACGCCACCCGCGTGCACCCAACGACGAAGGCCCTCACCCGCTACGGCCTGCTGGACAAGGCGGGCTGATCCGCGCCCGGGACCGAGGAGAGCCTGTCCGTGTCGTCCGAACCGCCGACAACCGAGCCTGGTCAAGAGACGCCTCGACAGGTGAGGTGGCACGAGACTGTCCGCCAGGAGGTCAGGCATCCATCGAGATCGACGTTAATCCGGGTCGTACTGGCGATCCTGATGATCGTCATCTCGATCTTCACGAACCGCCAGTTCCTTGGCTGGGGCCTGTTCGCCACCCTGGCCATCCTTGTGGTGCCATTGGGGCGCGCGCGCTCGTTCGCGGTGTCGTTCGGTCCCTACGCCGCCGTCTGGTTCCTGTTCACCTTCATCCGTTCACTCGCCGACGAGACGACGTGGGCACGGCGGGTGAACACGGTCGCCGCCGACATCGAGCGCTGGATCTTCAATGGCGAGCTGCCAACCATTCGCCTCCAGGCCGAGCTCTACGACCCGTTCGACCTCAAGTGGTGGGACTACTACCTCACCTTCGTGCACTGGTCGTACTTCCTCATCCCTCATGGGGTCGCCGCGTTCCTGTGGTGGAAGTACCCGGCACGGTTTCTCCAGTTCCTGCGCACAATGACGTTGACGCTGGTGCTGGGGCTGGTGCTCTACTTCGCGCTGCCCTCGAACCCGCCGTGGATGGCGCCGGATTCGATCAACAGTCCCATCGCGCCACCGGCGCTCCGGATCATGGAGCCGATCGCCGTCGCGATCGGTGGTGGGCTGTACCAGGCGAGCTACAAGATTGTCGGGGAGTCCAACCCGATCGCGGCGATGCCGTCGATCCACATGGCCATCACGTTCATCCTCGTGCCGGTTTCCTACTGGTACGGGCGCGTGTGGCGCATTCTCGCGTGGCTGTACGCGTTATCGATGGGGTTCGCGCTGGTCTACCTGGGTGAGCACTATGTCATCGACGTCGTGATCGGCAGCCTGATTGCCCTCTACAGCTGGTTTGCCGCACGTACGTGGATGACGGGGGTCTTCCCGGCGATCTGGCGCATGTTCCAGGGGCGCCTATGGTGGCGAACCCGACCGTCCAGCCAGCAACCTGCCGACACCGGCGCTTGATCGCTCCAGCTCCTCCGCGTCAGAACCGGTCCGAGGCGACCTGATCGAGCCAGGCGTGGAAGCTCGGATTGAGCGACCGGTAGATCTCGGTCATCGCCGGCGGATCGAGCACCGCGTCCAACTTCCGCGCTTCGGTGACATCGATCTTCAGCACGTCGGTGACGCGATCACGGTTCCCGTACCAGGCATCGATGATCCGGGACCAGCACGCACCGAAGCGCATGATGGTCGCCTCGAGCTGCTCCGGCGGCAAGTCGGTCGCGGGCGCTGCCGGCCAGTCGCCGAGTCGTTTCGGCGGCCAGTTTTCCGGATCGAACCCCGGGAACTCGCGCACCCCCACCGGCTCGTGAGAGCGCCAGTTGACCACCGCCACTCGCGGCGGCGCGTACAGCCCGCGCCGGCCGAGATCGTCCACCGCGAGAATCGCCATCGGCACCCCCACGGCCTCGCCGTAGTGCTCTACCGGTATCGGGAACCGGGCGAGGCTGCCG
>CBFGRG010000348.1:0-4301 GCA_965651105.1 uncultured bacterium
GGTCGCGTTTGACGCGACCGGCCCGTTTGCGTTTCGCCCTTCATATCATGGAAGGGGGCCGATCCATGGGACACGATCACACCGCCGCTCCGGGGGCCCATGTCGGCCACGACAACCAGCGCCCGCAGCACCCGGCCGCCGACGCCGGTGTCCAGCTTGACAAGGCATCCGCGTCTGCGGGTGGGCACCATAACCATGATGCCCAGACCGGCAATGACAGCCGCGGCGGCCATTCGGGGCATGGTGGCCACGAGGGACACGCGGCCGCGTTCGAGCGACTGTTCTGGATCAACCTGATCCTCAGCATCCCGGTCCTGCTCTACAGCGAGATGCTGCAGGACTGGCTGAACTTCTCGATGCCCGAGTTCGCCGGGAGCGACTGGATCGCGCCGGTGCTTGGTACGGTCATCTTTATCGTCGGTGGGCGAGTGTTCCTCGAGGGTGGCGTTGGCGAGCTGCGCGCCCGCCAGCCCGGCATGATGGCCCTGATCAGCCTCGCGATCACGGTCGCCTTCATCACCAGCCTGCTCTCCACGTTCGACGTGCTCGACATGGAGTTCTGGTGGGAGCTGGTGCTGCTGATCGACATCATGCTGCTCGGCCACTGGCTGGAGATGCGCGCCATCGGCCAGGCCAGCGACGCGCTCTCCGCGCTCGCCTCCCTGCTCCCCGATGAAACGGAGCGGATCACCGATGCGGGCGTCGAGCGTATTCCGGTCGGGGATGTCCGGGAGGGCGACCGGCTGCTGATTCGGCCCGGCGGGCGGGTGCCGGTCGACGGCACGGTCATCCAGGGCGAGGCCGATGTCGATGAGTCGATGTTGACCGGCGAGTCGCGCCCGGTCACGCGGGGCGAGGGCGAGCGCGTGGTCGCGGGCAGCGTGGTGGCGGGCTCGTCGATCCACATCCGTGCCGACGCGATCGGCGAAGACACCGCTTTGGCGGGGATTCAACGGCTCGTCGCCGAGGCGCAGGGCTCGAAGAGCCGGGCGCAGGCGCTTGCCGACCGCTTTGCCGGGTGGCTCTTTTACATCGCCACCGGCGCGGCGATCATCACGTTTCTCATTTGGGCGCTGCTCGGTGATATCGACAACGCGCTGGTTCGGACCATCACCGTGCTGGTGATCTCGTGTCCGCACGCGCTCGGCCTCGCGATACCGCTGGTGATCGCGATGTCGACCTCCGCCGCCGCTCGGCAGGGCGTGCTGGTGCGGGACCGCCGCGCGCTGGAGACGATGCGCACGATCGACACCGTTGTGTTCGACAAGACCGGCACCCTCACCGAGGGGGCGCACGCCGTCTCCGGCGTGGCCGCTGTGGAAAGCGAGGATACGCTGCTCGCGCTGGCCGCCGCGGTCGAGCGCGAGAGCGAGCATCCGCTGGCCCGCGCGATTGTCGAGGAGGCGGAGAGCCGGTCGGTGCGCATTCCGGCTGCCGAAGAATTTCAGGCCGTCGCGGGTCGCGGCGTGCAGGGACGCGTTGATGGCGCCGTGATCACGGTTGGCGGACCGCGGATGCTCGCGGAGCGCGGGCTGGATCTTCCCGAATCGCTTGCGGCTCGACGCGACGAGTGGGCCGAGCGGGGCGCCTCGGTGCTGGCCGTCGTTCGTGACGACGAGGTGATCGGCCTGATCGCGCTGGAGGATCAGGTGCGCGCCTCGGCCCGCGCTGCGGTCGCCGAGCTGCACGAGCGCGGCATCACGACGATCATGATGACCGGCGATGCCCGGAATGTCGCCGAGCACGTCGCGGCCGATCTCGGCATCGACAAGGTACTGGCGGAGGTGCTGCCAGAGCACAAGGCGGGCGAGATCCGGAAGCTCCAGGCGAATGGCGAGAAGGTCGCGATGGTCGGTGACGGCGTCAACGACGCGCCGGCACTGACGACGGCCGACGTCGGCATCGCGATCGGTGCCGGAACGGATGTTGCGATCGAGTCGGCGGACGTCGTGCTCGGATCGAGCGATCCGCGGGCGGTGGTCGGTGTCTACCGGCTATCCACAGCATCGTACCGGAAGATGATCCAGAATCTCTGGTGGGCCGCGGGTTACAACATCATCGCCATCCCGCTCGCCGCGGGTGTGCTGGCGTGGGCCGGCTTTGTCATGCCGCCCGCCGTCGGCGCGGTGCTGATGAGCCTTTCCACCATCATCGTCGCGCTCAACGCGATGACATTGCGGCGGCTCGACCTGGGTCCTGAGGCGTGATCCGTGCGGGCCTGAGGGCGATGGGGGATAATCGAGGGACATCCGACGCGCCGCCGGTTTCGACCAGCCGGCTGGCGCGGCCACGATTCCATCGCGCGACCGGCGTGCGCCGCCGACGTGTCCCAGGAGGGCTTGAGCGTGAGCACCAGTGACGATGACCGCAGCACCAGGACGGAAGACCAACGGGTTCAGGAGCTCGTCAACAACGTGCTCGACACGCGCCAGTTGGTCGTCGCGTCGAATCGCGGACCGGTCACGTTCACGCTTCGGCCCGATGGGAGCTTTTCGGCCCGGCAGGGCAGCGGCGGCCTCGTTACCGCCATCAGCGCGGTGCTCCAGGGGCAGCAGGCGATCTGGATCGCCGCGGCGATGACGTCCGGTGACCGCGAGCGTGCCGATGCGGCCGAGGATGCGGGCGAGACGCTGATCACGCCGCACGGCTCCGGATCACGCTTCAAGCTTCGCTTCGTGCTCCCCTCAACCGAGGCCTACAACCAGTACTACAACGAAATCTCCAACCCCCTGCTCTGGTTCCTCCAGCACTACCTCTGGGACACGCCGCGCTCCCCGGACATTACCCACGAGACGTGGAGAGCGTGGCGCGACGGGTATGTCACCGTGAATCAGATGTTCGCCGACGAGGTGGTTCGCGCCTGCGAGGCCCTCGACGACGAGCCGATCATCATGCTGCAGGACTATCACCTCTATCTCTGTGGCGGCATGATTCGCGAAAAGCGGCCGAACGCGATCATCCAGCACTTCATCCACATTCCATGGCCCGATCCGGATTACTGGCGCCTCATCCCGACCGAGATGCGCCGCTCGATCTGCGAGGGGCTGCTCGGTTGCGACATCGTCGGGTTCCAGACACCGGATCATGCCCGCAGCTTCATGTACACCTGCGAGGCCTACGTGCCTGGCGTCGAGGTCAGCTACAACAAGGGGCTCGTTACCTGGCGGGGCCGGACGATCAAGGTCGCCCACTACCCCATCTCGATCGACACCGAGGCGGTGCGAAAGACGGCGCACAGCCAGGAGGCGCGCGCCTACGAGCGGTACCTGCCGACGCACTTCAACGAGTTCACCATCCTGCGGATCGATCGCGCCGAGCCGAGCAAGAACATTGTCCGCGGCTTCCATGCGTTCGACCGCTTCCTCGAAGCGCATCCGGAGTACAAGAACCGGGTCAACTTCATTGCCGTGACACAGCCGTCCCGCATGGATGTCGAGGAATACCGCGACTACCTCGACGACATGAGCGCGACGGTCGGCCGCATCAACGCCAAATACGCCAACGTCGAGACGGGTTGGCAGCCGATCCAGATCATCATGGGCGAGAGCTACCCGCGCGTGCTGGCGGCCATGCGCTGGTACGACGTGCTGCTGGTCAACTCGATCATCGACGGCATGAACCTGGTCGCCAAGGAGGGGGCGCTGATCAACGAGCGCAGCGGCGTCATCATCCTCTCGGAGGGCGCGGGCGCGGCGCTGCAGCTGGGAGAGCACACGCTGATGGTGTCACCGGCCGATGTCGAGGGCACCGCCGACGCCATCTACGAGGCGCTGACCATGCCGTTCAGCGAGCGCCAGCGACGAGCGCGGGCGCTGCGCGAAGCGGTTGAGAAGGCGGATGTGCGCGAGTGGTTCCAGGATCAGCTCGCCGACCTCGCCTTGCTGATCGAAGGGCGCGGCGACGGCGAATCGAATGACGCCATCGCCGAAGCGTAGGGCGCGCCTGGCTGTTCACGTGACAGCATTTTTCAGATCTGTTGGGCGACACGCTGTGGCACGGGCGGACACGGGGTCCGCCCCTACAACGCGACCATCGGGCGGACCCCGCACACAGGGTCTGATCGTTCGCCACATCTCGCTGGCGAACGTAGCAGCGCCCGCAGGGCACGTAGGGGCGGTCCTCCTCGCCCCGCCGCAGGCGGGAAGCGGAGTCGTCCGCCCGGCCGCCGTTAGGCGGCAATGCGTGATGGAATCCGCTGCGACACCCGCTGGTCGCGCAGCGGCCACCGGGCGGACCCCGCACACAGGGTGCGGGGCTACAGCCCTCGCCGAAGCCTGGGCTGAGCCTGCCGACGTCGCGCG
>CBFGRG010000349.1:0-4298 GCA_965651105.1 uncultured bacterium
CGGCGTCTGGAAGGTCGATGATCGCGATATGGCGGAGGCGGTCGTCACCGGCGCGCGCGATACCGGCACGGAGCTGCTCGCGGAGGCGTTCCAGCCCCTCGATGGCGAGCTTGCGGTGCTGGTCGCGCGGAATCCGTCCGGCGATTGCCGGGTCTATCCTGCCACCGAGACGGTCCAGCGCGATGGCATTTGCCACGAGCTGCACGTGCCGGCGCGGTTTGGCGAGGAGGTCTCGCGCGAGGCGGAAGCGCTCGCGATGCAGATCGCCGAGCGAATAGGCGCGACCGGCATGCTCGCGATCGAGTTTTTCGTGGTCGCTGGGCGGGTGCTGATCAACGAGCTGGCACCGCGGCCGCACAACTCCGGACACTGGACGATCGAGGGCGCCGAGGTGTCGCAGTTCGAGCAACACCTGCGGGCCGTGCTCGACTGGCCGCTGGGCGGGACGGCGATGGTCGCGCCGGCGGCCGTGACGCGCAACCTGCTCGGACTGGAGGACGGGAGCGATCCATTCGCGCGCATCCCGCTCTCCCTCGGTCGCTCGGCGGCGCATATTCACTGGTACGGCAAGGAGAGCCGGCCGGGGAGAAAGATCGGGCACGTCACCGCCCGCGCGGATGCTCCGGCGGACGCCGAGCGCATTGCGACGGTGGCATGGTCGGCACTGATGGCCGGGGAGGGGCAGGGGACGTGAGTGGTCAGTCAATCGTCGGCGTCGTGATGGGCAGCGATTCGGACCTGCCGACGATGCAGGCCGCGGTCGATATCCTCGATGAGTTCGGTGTCCCCCGGGAGGTGCGCATTCTGAGCGCGCATCGCACGCCGGACGAGATGTTCGACTATGCCCGCGAAGCGGCTGATCGGGGAGTGGGCGTCATCATCGCCGGCGCTGGCGGCGCGGCCCACCTGCCCGGCATGATTGCCTCAGCCACACCATTGCCAGTCATCGGTGTGCCGGTGATCGCGACCGCGCTGGCGGGCGTGGACGCGTTGCTCTCGATTGTCCAGATGCCGGGCGGCGTGCCGGTCGCGACCGTCGCAATCGGCAACGCGAAAAACGCCGGGCTGCTCGCGGTTCGGATCCTTGCCGCGACGGACGCCGACCTCAGGGCGGCGATGGAGCGGTATCAACGCGAGATGGGCGACACGGTTCGCCGCAAGGACCAGGCCCTGCGCGATCGTGATTGACCAGCGCGTCTCCTGACCGGATCGTTGGATTCCGGTGACGATGTATCCACATCCTTGAAAAGATCACGTATCCTGATAGAACGGATCACGCGGTGGCGTCGCCCGCGGCGCAGCGGTGCGTCCCGGTGGCCATCCTGGCTGGATAGTTCTCCATGACCGACAACGGCGAGACAGCAGAAGCGGCCGGCATCAGCGGCGGCGATCGATACACCATGACAGAGGCAGCCCAGATCAAGGGTGTGTCCTACCACACGGTGTCTCGCGCGGTGCGCAGCGGCAAGTTGCCTGCGCAGCGGCTCGGCCGGATGGCGCTGATCTCCGCCGCCGATTTGCAGGCCTGGCGACCTATGCACGAGCGCGCGCCGCGAAAGTATCGGCGGGCGGACAAGCATCCGCAGGAGATTCCGCCACCACCCGCGCTGTCGGGCGCGGCCGTCACCGATGTCTCCTACGCGACCCGGCTGGCGGTGGCGATGGAGCAGCTTGTCGAGGTCGCCTCGGCCGAGCCGGTGCCACGCTTCGGCGACTGGGTCGCGCAGTGGCTGACCGCCAGCCTGGGACGCGAGGCCGCGCTCATCTGGCAGGCAAACGGCGACAAGACGGGCGTGCGCCTGCTTGGCACCTATGGCATCGACCGCGGCACCGCGGACGTCGTGATCGCCGATGACGCGCTCGCCAGCCTCCGCGAGATGGCATCGCGAGGTTTCGCCGAGGTGCTCAACGCCGACGCGCTGGCGCGACTCGGCGCGCGCAAATGGCTGTCCGGTGCCGTGCGCGGGATGTTCGTGCCGATGCGTGTCGGCAACGATGACCGATCCTTCGCGTTGGTGCTGTGCGCCGCGCCTGGCCGCGCGTTTCCCGAGGAAGATGTCGAATTCGCCCGCCGGCTCGGTACCCGGGCGGCGTTTGCGATCCGCCATGTCGAGCTGCGCGAGACCGACCGGGCACGAACGGTCGCCGCGACGGCGGTCCTTGACCATCTGCCCGTGCACCTGGTGGCGGTCGACCGGCAGGGCACGGTCATTTACGTCAATAGCGGCTTCCTCGAGTTTTGGGGCGAGGAGGCGCGGGGCAGGGTCGTCGGCCGGCACTACACGCGGTTCATCCGGGAGTTCCGTCGCGAAACGCTCGACGGCGTTGAGGTGCGGATCGAGGACCATCCCCTCACCCGCGCGATGCGCGGCGATGTCGTGCCGGAAACCCGGTATCTGGTCCCCAACGTGACCGATACGCTCCGGGTTTTCGCGATGTCGGCGTGGCCGACGACGGACGATCAGGGTCAGCAGACCGGCGCGGTGTTTTGCGCGCGAGAGGTGACCGAGGAGTTCGAGGGCAACGCCGATTCCTCCGAGTCGCCAGTGGCGATGCTGGCGACGGCGCGTCGTCGTGTCGAGCTGCTCGCCGAGCTTTCCAATGAAATCGCCCAGCGCCGCGAGTCGGACGACATTTTCAGCATCATCGCCAACCGCGCCTGCGCCGTGCTCGAAGCCGATTACAGCCTGGTCTGGACGCCGGATGCCGCCAACGACCTGGTGCTTCGCGCGGCGTACAACCTGTCTCCCTCGGGCGTGGGCCAGAGCATGAACCGCCTGAATTTCCCCAGTGCGATCCTGGCGATGGCCGAGCGCGACCTGATTTACGTGAACGAGGAGGACGCCGGCCCCGGCGGTCGGCGCATGCTGCGGCAGGGTGGCGGGCGAATCGCGCTGCTGATCCCGCTGGTCGACAACGACCAGGCGCTCGGGGTGCTGGCGGTCCACTACGCCGATGTGGATCGTCTGCGGCGGGTCGATCCCGAGCTGGCGCGTGCCGTTGGCCGGCAGTGCGGCCACGCCGTGCGACTGCGCAATGTCGTCATCGAGCTGGAGTCATCGCGCCGGCGGCTGCTGACCACGCTCGACCAGTTGCCGCAGGCGGTGGTGATCGTCGATGCGCCGGATGGCCACGTTGTGGCGATGAACCGCGAGGCGCAGGCGTTGTGGGGCGAGCGTCGGGACCGCCTGCAGCGGCACGCGACCGATATCGAGCTGCTCAACGAGGATGGCACGCCGATCCCTTCCGACCGGCATCCCTTCCTGCGGCCTCTGCGAACGCGGCGCACCGAGTTCGCCATGCCGCTGATCGTCCGGGATGGCACCGGCGCGCTGGTCGACGTCGTCGCCAATCTCGCGCCAGTGACCAGCCATTCGGGCGAGCTGCGCGGTGCCGTTGCGGTCGTGCATCGTCGCGAGCACTTCAAGCCGATCGACCAGGCCAAGGATGAGTTCATTTCCGTGGTTGCGCACGAGCTGCGCAACCCGCTCACCTCACTGCGCGGCAACCTGCAGCTGCTGGAGCGACGGTTGCGAAAATCCGACCTGCCGGACGTCGAGCGCGAGAAGGAGCGCGTCGCCGGCGTGATCGACCAGGTCGATCGCATCGCCGACCTGGTCAGCCGCATGCTCGATGTCTCCCGCGCCGATCTCGGCAAGCTGTCGATTGATCCCGGTCCCGCCGAGGCGGTCGATATCGCTCGCGACGCGATCGCCGATGTCAGCAGCCAGGTCGAGCGCCAGCGTATTCACCTCGATGCGCCAGGCGAGCTGCCGGTGGTCTGGGATCGCGTCCGCGTGCAGCAAATTCTGGTGAACCTGCTGACCAACGCGACCCGGTACGCGCCGGAAGGCGACATCGACGTCCGCGTCTGTGTGTCGGGGGACGATGAGGTGGAGATCTCGGTTCGGGACCACGGTCCCGGCGTGCCTCCGAAGCTGCGGCGCCGGCTCTTTCGGCTGTACTACCGGTTCGACGACGGCGAGGAAACGCCCGACGGGCTCGCGGCGCGGCAGCGAGGGCTGGGAATCGGGTTGTACATCAGCGCCCGATTGGCGAGAGCCCATGGTGGGGAGCTGGTGGTCGCCGACGCGCCGGGCGGCGGCGCGGTGTTCACGCTCCGTCTGCCTCGGGAGGTCGACGCCACCGAGACGCGCCTGTAGGAGGCGTAGTGAATTGGCAAGCCTGAAGGGGACGATTCACACCGCCCCCTTCGGGTCTTGCTCCGTTGGCACCGAACGAGCTTGCGCTCACCTCGCCGCCGACGCCACCCTATGACGATGCTGGCTGTGTGCGCA
>CBFGRG010000350.1:0-4283 GCA_965651105.1 uncultured bacterium
GTCCTTCCCGATCGACCTGGAATGCTGACCGCGACCGCGCCGGCGACGCTCGGTCGACCCGAACACGAGATGTACGTACTATAGCCGCAGCGACATGACGCCGGGCCCGGTCGCGACCGGGCCTTCAGCGGAGATGCGACGTGAAAATCTACTCGTGGAATGTGAACGGCATCCGTGCAGTGATCCGCAAGGGCGAGTTCGGCCCGTTCGTCGAAGCGCACCAGCCGGACATCCTCTGCCTGCAGGAAACCAAGGCGAAGGAAGGCCAGGCCAAGCCCGACCTGCCGGACTACCTCGAATACTGGTATTCAGCCGACAAGGCCGGCTACAGCGGCACAGCCATCTTCACCCGCACCGAGCCGGCACAGGTCATTCGAGGGCTGCCGGACGATATCGCCGGGCAGTTCGGCCTTGCCGACGACGGCTACGGCGACGCCAACCGCGAGGGTCGGGTCCTGGCCATGGAGTACGACGCCTTCTGGCTGGTCACCGTCTACACGCCGAACAGCAAGGGCGATCTCTCCCGCCTGGGGCTGCGCTACAACCACTGGGACCCGGCATTCCTCGCCTACGTCAAGGAGCTCGAGGCCGGAAAGCACGGCAGCGGCACGCCGAAGCCAGTGATTTTCTGCGGCGATCTCAACGTCGCCCACCAGGAGATCGACCTCGCCCGCCCCAAGGAGAACCGGCGCACGCACGGCTTCACGGATGAGGAGCGCGAGCGCTTCCAGGACTTCCTCGACCACGGCTTCGTCGATACCTTCCGCCATCTGCATCCAGACGTGACCGGGGTCTACACCTGGTGGAACCAGATGTCGAAGGCGCGGGACCGAAACGTGGGGTGGCGCATCGACTACTTCCTGATGAGCCAGGCGCTGCAACCGAACCTGGCCGAAGCGGCGATCCACATGGACGTGATGGGCTCCGACCACTGCCCGGTCTCGATCACGCTGGACGGCGTATAACCCTGCGGCGCCACCCGGCGACACGGGCGAGGAATCGATCCAGGTGATACAGGGGCGATGCGAGGTCGCCCCGCGAGCCATCCACATCGGCGCCACCCTGCGCCTGTACGGGTATGAAGCGCGTCATGCCACGACGCCGAAACAGGTCAATATCCTGGCAGTCAAACCGGGCACGTAAACGTCGCTTGCCTGACCGGCATGACACCTACTCCGGGAATATCCCTCATGACACACCGGCCAACCACCGAATCGACAGGCAGCCTTGACCCCCGGCTACGGCTCATCCTGTTCGGCGGCGGGCACGGCGCCGACTATCGCGAGGCGGAGCATCTGTTCGGCGAGTGGGTCGGACCGGACGGGCAGGTGCTGCTGATCGCCGCGCCCGGTATCCACCCACAGAATCTCGATCGCGACGTCGACCGCCTTGCGAGCCACCTGCGAGAGGTCGGCGTCCCGCGACTGACGATCTGGGACGAATCGGTGATCGAAGCGCCCGGCTTCAGCCCTGACCTGACGCCGTACAGCGGGATCTGCTTCGCGGCCTCACGCCCCCACGAGATCGTGCCGATGCTGCGCGCGAGCGGGCTCGACCGAGCGCTGGTTGAGGCCGCGCATGCCGGAAGCGTGATCTATGCCGAGAACCTGCTGACGCCCCTGCTCGGGCCGGACCTTCGGTACACCGCACTCAGCGGCTACGACATCACGAATCACGGCATCGAGGACACAGCGGGCCTCTCCCTCACCACCGACGGCGATGGCAACCCCACCATCTATCTGGGCATTTACCGCGGTCTTCCAACCAGCAACCGACGGTACCCGCAACGCATCGCGAACGAAACCGGAGCGCGGGTGTGCACGATCCCGGCAGCGAGCACGATCGCCATCCGGGACGGCGAAGTCCGGCAGCTCGGCCACCGGACCTTCACGTGGTATGACCCCAAACGCCGCAGGGGCGATCGGTCCGCGCCCACCGGTTAGCGCGAAACCCAATCGAAGCGTTGAGGCGACTCGATCAGCCCGTCGGTGACGCTCCGTCCCGGTGATTGCCGCCCGCCGGGTCGTCGTGACCGTGGACCATGTCGCACTCGCCGGGAGCGTGTGGCGCCCGCGCGACGATCCGCAGGAACCGCGGACATTCCGTGAAGTCCTCGTGCGGGCAATGCAGCGCGTGCTCGACCATCTCCTTCGCCACCTGTGCCTCGGCGATTCGCTGCTCGAGCGCCGTGAGGTGGCGCTCGAGGATCGCCTTGCGCGCGGCGGGATGTGACGCCTCGAACATCTCGCGCAATTGACCGAGACCGAACCCCGCCTCCTTGCCACGCATGATCATGGTCACCCGGGCCGCCTGCTCCTCTCCGTAGCGGCGCCGGCCATTGACCCGCTCCGCCGGCTCCAGCAGTCCCTCCGACTCCCAAAACCGCAGAACGTGCGTGGCGAGCCCGAACCGCTCGGCGAGCTGCCCGATTGTCATCTTGCCTGTTGCCGCCGTCACCATCGCATTTCCCTCACCGCTTGACTTCAAGTTCACCTTAACTTGTAGAGTGGCACCGGTCATCGATCCGTGTCAAGCGCCGGGGCGTTCCCGGCGAACGAAAGGACGACTGAATGTACGACGCGATTATCGTGGGCGGCGGCCCGGCCGGACTCGCTGCCGCCCAGGCGCTGGGACGCTCGCTCCGCACGACGCTGCTGCTCGATGCCGGCGAGCCGCGCAACGCGCCCGCGAGTCACATGCACAACTTCATCACCCGCGACGGCACCCCACCTGCCGAGTTCCGTCGCATCGCGAGGGACGAGCTGTCCCGATACGACACCGTCGAGCTCCGGGACACCGCGGTGACCGACATCGCGGCGCTGCCAAGTGGCAGCTTCGCGGCGACGCTGGCTGGGGGGGAGACAGTCCACGGCCGGAAGGTGCTGCTCGCCACCGGCGTGGTCGACGAGCAACCGCCGATCGAGGGAATCGCCGAGCTGTGGGGCCGGGGCGTGTACCACTGTCCCTACTGCCACGGCTACGAGGTGCGCGGCATGCCACTGGCAGTGCTCGGCGGCTCGCCTGCCGCCGTCCACCTGGCGCTGCACCTGCGCCACCTGAGCGACGACGTTGCGCTGTGCACGCATGGCGACACGCTCGACGCCGAGACGATGGCTCTGCTGGCGGCGAACGATGTGCCGGTTCGTGAGGAGCCGGTAACGCGCCTTGAGGGCGGTGACGAGGGACTGGAGCGGATCATTTTCGCGAGCGGAGAGCCGCTGGCCCGGGACGCCGTGTTCAGCGGGCTGGCGCCGATGCGCCAGCGGTCGGAGCTGCCGCGCCGGCTTGGATGCCGGCTCCTCGACGACGACAGCGTCGAGATCGACCAGCTCGGCCACACGAGCGTGCCGGGCGTGTTCGCTGCTGGCGACATGGCTCGTCGGGCCGACTCGGGCCGGATGTCGGCGGTCATCGCCGCGGCCGCCAGCGGCACCATCGCCGGCGCCGCCATCGCTCGTGATCTGGTCAGCGAGGATGCCGAGCGGGCTGTTCAGGCAGTGTCCGTCGCGCGCTCCGCCTGACGACAGGTTCGTGGACCGGCCGGCGCCCGTGATCTGGCCGGTTCACGACCGTTACCGGATTTCGAAGAGGTCGCCGACGCGGACGCTGAACCCTGGCAGGACATCGCCGCCATCGAGGATCGCGTCAGGGCCGAGCTCGCGAGTGTCGGCATCCGGGAAGTAGACCGAAACGGCACGCCGGTTCGGCCGCAGGACCCACACCTGCCGCGTACCTGCCGCCAGGTAGTCCTGCACCCGCTCGTCGATCTCGACCGCGCGATCGTTGGGCGAGACAATCTCGACCGCCAGCGTCGGAGTGCCTTCCACGTACCGATCCAGGTCGTCGCCGCCTGGCATGCGCTCACGGGCAATGAACGAGACATCCGGTGATCGCACATTATCGGGATTTCGGCGAAGGACATAACCGACATTGTCGCCGGCGGCGAATCCCAGCCGGTGCTGCTGCGCGAATTCGCTCAGCCTTCCGGCCAGCATCGTCGCGATAAGCCCCTGGCGCAGGCTCGCAGGCAACGCTTCGACAACCTCCCCATCGACCAGCTCGACGTTCTTGCCGGGGATGGCGGGCATCTCCAGAAGTTCCTCGGCGGTCACCCATCGCGGTTTCACGCTCATGTCGATGCTCCTTCGCACAGACCTTGTTTCATGATCGGGCACATGGCTCCGAGGTGTATCGCGGTGACACACCTCGCAAGGATCGGCGACAATCGGTCGGCACCACGAGAGACGCGCCGGGCGATAACCCGGCGCGTCGTCCTGCTCCGA
>CBFGRG010000351.1:0-4236 GCA_965651105.1 uncultured bacterium
CAAGGATACCAACCCTCGGCGTCGAAACCGGCCTGCGGGACGGGTGCTGATTCCAATTCTCGGAAGAGTGATCCCAATCGCGTGAGCAGCCATTGGCCGTTCGCGTCTCGTTCGCTGGCAACGGATGGCGCCGACATGGCGCCCGGCGTCCTATCCGTGCAGGGTGACGGATGCGGTTGTGGTGTCCGTGGCGAAGCGCGAGCTGGCGAACGGCGCGATAGGGTGGGATGTCGTACCCTCCGTTGCAAGGCTGGCCAGGATCTCGCCGGTCACCGGTCCGAGGCAGAACCCATGCCCGCTGAAACCGGTGGCGTAGACGAGGTTGTCGAAATCCGGCGCCTTCTCGATCACCGGCAGCGCGTCCCGCGTTTGGTCGATCAACCCGCCCCACGTCGTATTGACGCGCGCGTCAGCCAGCGCCGGCACCAGCCGCGCCGCCGCGGCCGTCAACGCATGAAGCTGCTTCATGCGTGGCTGGACGCTGTCCCGGGTATGGTCGTGGCCATCCCATTGCTCCGAGACACCGGTAATCCGGAAATGGCCGCTCACCTGCTGTCGCAGGGCGACGCCACCACCGGCCTGCCCGAGCACCTGTGCCAGCGTTGGCGCCATCGGGATCGTCTGGATCGCCGGAACCTGCGTAACACTGATCGGCAGCTCGATCCCGAGCGGCGCGAGCAGGCGGAGGGTGTAAATCCCGGCGGCCACGATGACCGTGCCTGCCTCGATCGTCTCGCCATCGATCTTCGCGCCGGTGACGCGCGATCCGTCGGTCACCAGGCTTCGTACGGGCGTGTGTTCCCGAATTTCCGCCCCGGCGCGCGTTGCGGCGTCGGCGAAGGCGCGGACTGTCTTCTCCGGATTGGCGTGGCCGTCGGTCGGGCACCATGAGGCAGCGGGGAGGTCGGTCGCCAGCGCCGGCGCGACCTCGCGAATCGCGTCGTTGCCGTCCAGGAACTCCATCGCGATGCCGGCCGCTGTACCGTCCTCGACGACCTGGCGAATGTTCGGGATGTCGTCCTCGGTCAGCGCGAGGCGGAGGTTGCCCTGCTGGCGATATTCGACATCAGCGCCCAGCTCTTCGGAGAGCCCGGCCCAGCGCCGGACGGCCGCTTCGGCCAGCGGCAGCTCGGCGTGGTGACGGCCGGATTGCCTCACACCGGCCAGCGTCCAGCCGGATGCCATGCTGGCCAGCTCCCCGGCTTCGAGCAGGATGGTGCGGACCCCGTGAGAGGCCAGCTCCCAGGCGGTTGCGGTGCCGCTGATGCCCCCGCCGATGATGAGGACGTCGGGTTTGGTAGTCACGAGGTGGGTCCCTTTCAGGTCACGGTTGCGTCGACATATCGTGCGCATTTTATGGTGTCTGGCATATCGAGAAAAGGCATGGATGCGCCGGTAGCCGGACAGGTCCTGTCCCGCTGGTGCGATACGGTAGGGAGTGTGCTGGACACGACGAATGCGTCGTTGCACCCTTTCTCGATCACGTGTGCGGGGCGCGCGAGCCCCCGCCCAATTCCCCTGGTACGAAAGAAGGAGGCGTGTTGAGCATGACCACGAGGTTGGACACGCAGGTGCAGGCTGCGCGCGAAGCGTCCTCGGCGCAACACCTCAGCGACCTCGCACGGCTGCGTCGGGTTCGTGATCGGATCGACCGGGAGTATGCCGAGCCCCTGGACGTGGAATCGCTTGCCCGCGGGGTGGGTATGTCGGCCGGGCACCTCAGCCGCCAGTTCAAGCTCGCCTACGGTGAGTCTCCCTATTCCTATCTGATGACGCGGCGCATCGAGCGCGCGATGGCGCTGCTGCGTCGCGGTGATCTCAACGTCACCGAGGTCTGTTTCGAGGTCGGTTGCTCGTCGCTGGGAACGTTCAGCACCCGCTTCACCGAGCTGGTCGGGGTGCCGCCAAGCGTGTACCGGCGGGACGCGGCGAGCGCGACGGCGGGGATGCCTTCCTGTGTCGCGAAGCAGGTAACCAGACCGATCAGGAATCGAGAAGCATCGGCATCCGACCCCTCCTAGAATGATTCCATGGCAGTCGCGATTCAAGGAGTCACTACCATGGATATCAAGATTCACGCGAGTTTTCTCCCGCACAACGACCCGGACGCCGCCCTGGCGTTTTACCGGGACACCCTCGGCTTCGAGGTTCGCAACGATGTCGGCTACGAAGGGATGCGTTGGATCACCGTCGGTCCAGCCGACCAGCCCGATACCGCCATCGTCCTGAACCCGCCGGAAGCCAATCCCGGCCTCACCGATGACGAGCGCAGCATGATCGCCGAGATGATGGCCAAGGGCACCTATGGCGGCATCGTTCTCTCCACCAGGAACCTGGATGGTGTTTTTGCAAAGCTGGAATCCAGCGGCGCAGAGATCATGCAGGAGCCAATGGACCAGCCCTACGGCGTGCGCGACTGCGCCGTCCGTGATCCCGCTGGCAACATGATCCGAATCCAGGAGTCCAACTGAGCAGGTCCTCGCTCAGGCGTTCAGATAAGGAGAAGCGTCATCATGACGACGAGCAATTTCACGGATGCCGAACGCGCGGCGATGGTTGAGCGCGCGAAGGAAGCGAAGGCGGAGAAGCGCCGCATCTCGAAGGAAGAAAAGGCCGCGCTGGCGGAGCAGGACGTGCTCGACAAGATCGCCGAGATGCCGGAGTCCGATCGGGTCATGGCCGAGCGGATTCACCAGATCGTGAAGGAGAACGCGCCCGAGCTCGCGCCGAAGACGTGGTACGGCATGCCCGCCTACGCCAACGCCAAAGGCAAGGTCGTCTGTTACTTCCAGAGCGCGGCGAAGTTCGATGCCCGATACGCGACGGTGGGGTTCGACGAGAGCGCCAATCTCGACGATGGCAACATGTGGGCGACCTCCTTCGCGTTGACCAGGCTGACCCCCGCCGAAGAGCGAAAAATCGCCGAGCTCGTGAAGAAGGCGGTGAGCTGATCGGCCGGCATCGTCGGCGCCCCGCGTAGGCGCGGCCACGGACTGCACTTGGCGATTGCGGCGAGCTTGCCTTACGGTCAGGTCCGGCACCGGCGCGATCAAGCGATCGTGCCGCCGGGCCACGATCGCAAGGAGGACCTTTATGGACCAAACGCAGATCGACCAGATCATGGCGGGAGACGTCGCTCGCAAGCTCCTGCAACGAACCATCGCAAGGCTCGCCTACGTTGCCCGTGATGGCACACCCCGCGTCATTCCGATCGGGTACACCTGGACCGGTTCGGCCTTCCTGATGAACACGGCAACGAACGCCGCCAAGATCAAGGCGCTGGAGGTCAACCCGGATGTGGCCCTGACCATCGACACCGACGACTTTCCGCCGAATGTCCTGCTGGTCCGTGGCAGGGCCGAGCTGGAATGGGTCGACGGTATCCCCGATGAGTACATGCAGATGAACGACACGTCGTACATGACCGCGGAGCAACGTGAAGCCTGGGAGGCGGGCGTGCGTGGCTTGTATGACGCGATGTATCGTATCCGGGTAGTTCCGACCTGGGTCAAGGTGCTGGACTTCGAGACCACGTTGCCAAGCGCTGTTGAAGAGCTGATCGCGCGAAAGCAGGCTGGCTCGTGACGATGAGCGGGAATCCTCGCATCTGTCACAGGCTGGGAGCTGCAGCGGCCTGATATTGCCCCCGGGTCGACACTTTTCGGGTAAATCCGGCGTGGCGCCGACGCGGAGTCGGCCCCAATTGGCCGGCCGGCACAGGATCGGCACAACGCACACAACCTCGCGGGATACTTCGGATTTCGTTTTGCTGGACTCTGCGGAGCCTGCCACACGCCCGGAACAGGAGCATCGATGACGGTCAGCACAGAAACGCTTTCGCCTGCACTCCACGCCGCGGATAGCCATGATCTGATCCGCGTGCAGGGCGCGCGCGAGAACAATCTCAAGGACGTCAGTGTCGAGATTCCGAAGCGTCGCCTGACGGTGTTCACCGGAGTGTCCGGCTCGGGCAAGAGCTCGCTGGTGTTCGACACCATCGCCGCCGAGTCCCAGCGGATGATCAACGAGACCTACAGCGCGTTCATCCAGGGCTTCATGCCCACGCCGGCCCGCCCGGACGTCGACATGCTCGACGGGCTCACCGCGGCGATCATCGTCGACCAGAACCGGCTGGGCGCGGATCCGCGGTCCACCGTCGGCACCGTCACCGACACCGGCGCTGCTGCGGATCCTGTACAGCCGGCTCGGCGAACCGCATATCGGTTCCCCCCAGGC
>CBFGRG010000352.1:0-4232 GCA_965651105.1 uncultured bacterium
GACAACGCCGGCGATGGCCTCGGGGTCGCCCGGCGGTCGGGCAAGGAAGATATCCGTCACCCCGATCTCGCGGAGTCGACGCAACCGGGCACGGACGGTTTCGACCGGACCAGCGACGACCAGCTCCCGCATCAGGTCGGTCGGGATCGCCGCCTTCGCCGCCTCCAGGTCGCCGGCCGCCTTCAGCTCGGGAAAGTTCCCGCCCCGCGCGAGCACCTCATCGGTCCGCATGTGGCGGCGAACCTCGGCGATCATCGCGTCGGTGTCGAATCCCGGCGACTCCAGCAAGCGTTCCATTCCCGGCAAGGCGTGGATCATGGCCACGGTGGCCTTGCGCCGCGCGTAGATCGCCTCGGGATCGTCCGTGATCGTCACCGCCGAGCGCGCGAAGAAGCGCAACGCACCGGGGTCGCGCCCTGCTGCCTCCGCGGCAGCCCGCGCCTCGCGGATCGAGCGCTCCATGAACGTGACCGAGGCGAGGTCGTTGAAGATGATGCCGTCGGCGTGGCGCGCGCCGACCGACAGGGCCTTCGGCCCGACCGCCGCGAGGTAGATCGGCAACCGCTCCTGCATCGGCCCGGTCACGCGGGGCCATCCCCGCACAGGGAAGACCTTCGCCTCCTCTCCGCCGTGGGCGGTCCAGCCATCGGCGAACCACTGCCGCAGCAGCGCGATCGCTTCGACCAGCGCGGTCACGGGGTGATGGGCATCGATACCGAGCGCGCGGTCGTACCACTCCGTCTGGCCCCGGCCGAAGCCGAGAAAGGCCCGGCCGTCGCTGACGACGTCCAGCGTCGAAATCGAGGCCGCGATCAGCGCCGGGTGGCGGAACCACGGGTTGAAGACGCCCGGGCCCACGCGCAACCGTTCCGTCTCCCAGCCGATGATGGCGAGGAGCTGCGTCGCCTCCCAGCCGTCCGGGTCCTCGCTCAGCCAGAACGAATCGACACCAGCGCGGTCGGCAGCCTTGGCGAACGCGACCAGGTCGGAAATCGCCCGCCGAACGCCCTCACGATCGCCTTTGCCCTGGGGACCGGCGATGATGCCATGACCACTGTCGACGCAGAAGCGAAGGGGCGCGGAGCCCATCAATCCTCGCGCAGGTAGAGGATGACCCCGCCCTGCCGCTCGTCTCCGGTGCCCATCACGACCGCCTCGACGCCGTTCGGCACCTCGCGGGAGGATCCGCGATCCGCGCCCTTTGCCTCGTCCTTGTCGACGAGCTGCGCGTACATGCCGTGCTTGCTGCAATACCAGAGGTGGTCATGCCCCTCGACGGGACGCATGCGATGACGATCCCGCGGGTGACGGCGTCCGACTTCGCAGGGCGGGTTGGGTCCGGATGTTGCCATGATCTGTGAAGAATCTCCTCTTGACGAGTCCGACGTACCTGTTCGTCCAATGATACGACCACAATCGCCACGCGTCCGCGACGGTACACTCTCCGGCAATCGACCATCCCCTGTGAAGGCCGGCCCATCGCCATAGCCGCAACTCCCGGAGGTCCCATGCTCCGCCTGCTGACACCCTTGCTCCTCGCCCTCCTCCTCGCTCCCGCCGGGACGCTGGCAACCGAATCGCCGCTGGCCGACCCCAAACGGGTGATCGACGCGGTATCGGGCGCAACGCCGCCAGCCGACCTGCCCGGCAACGGGGATGCCGACATCGAGCTGGCGTCATGGGAAGACGCCTACGGCGAGCCGCTGGCCGGCACCGAGGGCGCATGGGTGCTGATCGGCTCGAACCAGTTCCCGATTGCGACAGTGATGGTGTTCGGATCGACTGAAGATGCGAACACGGGTCTCGGCGAGTTCCGGCGCGGCTCGGCGGAGGTCGAGGCGAGCGATCTCGACGCCTATGTCATCGGCGACCGGGGCAAGTGGATCTGCATGGCGGCCGACGGCGCTGTCGTGCTGATCGGCCAGGCCGAGCCGGACTCGATGAACGAGGATGAAGATGCCGTCCGCGACCGCTCCTGCGAGGCGCTGGTCGCGACCCACGCCTGGCTGATCGCCACCGTCACCGGCTCACCAGCCTCCCCGGAAGCGACGCCCTCGGGCTGACGTCTCCTGGCAGCCTCCTGGGCGCTCAAGTTCGGATTGGCTGGTCCCATCCTCAGCCGGCCGACTGCCCCAAAACGGACCAGGGAGATGACCCGGATTGCATGTCGCGCCGGATGCTCGGGTAGGCGCGCCTCGGGTCCGTATCAGTCACCGTCGCGGTACTGTCCGGCATCCGCGATGGCGTCCTCGAACGAGCCGCGCTCGATCACCCCATAGGTCGCGCCGTAGACGCGCCCATCCGGCGTGATGATGAAGAGTGCCGGCGTCGCGGGCGCTCCGAGCGTCGCCTCGATCTCGCCCTGGATCCGGTTGCCACCCTCGGTATCGCGGCCGATCGGGAAGGTGACGCCGTGCTTCTCGGCGAACTGCTCGGCCTCGCCCTGGTCATCGTTCTTGAGCCCGACACCAAGGAAGACGACATCATCGTCCTGCAGCTGCTGCCACATCTCCTCGTACATCGGGAACTCCTGATTGCAGTAGGGGCACCACGATGCCCACAGCACCAGCACCACGGTCTTGCCGCGATAGTCGGAGAGGTGGGTCGTCTCGCCATCGAAGAGCGTCAGCTCGAAATCGGGCGCGTCGGGCATGTTGGGGTCGTCCTGCTCCGACTCCGGCGCCTCCCAAACAGCGACCGCAACCTGCGTTGTCGCCTGCACGCGACGAATCGTCTCGATCCGCGCCAGGCCCTGCAGGCCGGTCTCGCCGAACGGCTCCAGCGCGATATCGACCGCATTGCCATCGCCCTTGATCTGGCCGCAGGCGACGATCGGGCTCGCATCGCCACGGGTCTCGCGAATCGCGACGACATGCTCGCTCGACCGCAGGTCGTCCAGCGCCGGCGCACCCGTGCCCTCGGCGCCCCAGGCGCGATCAGGATCGGCTCCCGCGGCATCGGCCATCGCCGCGGCGGTGTCGGTGTCCTGCTCCAATGCGCCCAGCTCGACGACCGGCTGGCTCTGCACCGACTCGCACGTTCCCGCGAAGAGATATGCGCGCAGATCCCGCCCTTCAGCGCCATCCTGCGCCAGACCCGGCGACCAGGCGCTCCCAACCAGGATCAACATCGACGCTATCGCGCCAAACCACCGCAGCACCTGACTCCGCACAGACACGTCCTCTCATTGCGTCACAACGCGGCGCGGGCGAGATGACTCGTCCCGCGCCGGGCACTACCACTACCTACGCCGGAATTGCTCGGCCGGTTGTGCCCGACCATGAACCACATCGCTCGATTCAGGCACAGGAAGGGTGAATGGCGATGTCACCCCCTTCCCCTTCCCCGGCATCGCCGTTCGCCAGCCAGCGGCATGCGGCCGATCATTGCCGGCCGCATCGCTGTTGGAACTCTTTACGACGGGAACCGACTCGTCCATCGCGGCGTCATAGCGTCAGCAACGTGCCGACGTCCGGCGCGAATCGAGGAGAGGATGAGCCACATGCACCGTCGACAGTTCCTGTACACCGCCACGCTTGCCGCCGCCGCGCCGATGACGATCATCCCGGCTCGTGCCGCCGAGGTGGCGACACCCGCCTCCGGCGATGCCAGCCTGGCCGATCGGGTCGCCGCAGTCACCCCGGAAGCGCTGCTCGAGGCGCTGCTCACCACCCCGGTGACCACGCCGCTGATACCCGCCGACCTGGCCGGTGTCACCGCCAGCGCCTGGGACGATACCAACGACAGCGATCTCGCCGGCGCGGTCGGCGGCGTCTCCTTCGAGGAGTCGGGCGGGTCCGGCGTGCTGGTTGCGAACGTCATCGTGCAGCCGGATGCCGATACGGCCCGGACGATGATGGGCGATGTGCCAGGCGACGCGATCACCTCGGAATTCCTTGGCATGCCGTGGATGACGCTCGTCGACGGCGACTACGCGGTATCGGCCCTGCAGGTCGAGTACGTCCTCATGCTCGGTGGTTCCGAGGCGCCCTACGACCCGGACGCCACTCCGGACGCAGCGGCGTCCGGGAAGCTCCAGATGCGTGCGATCGACAACATGGTGATGCTGGTCGACCACCTCGACGACGTGCTGACGGCGCTGGGCGCCTGACACGAAATCCGGGGGCATCCTGGCGCGCGGCAAGGTTCCGACCAACCTCGCGCCAACCGTGCCTCCGAGGGGCAACAACGAGGGCGGGGACCAGCCCCGCCCGTACGACATGTTCTTTCGT
>CBFGRG010000353.1:0-4215 GCA_965651105.1 uncultured bacterium
TCTGGGGTATCCCGCAGGAGGATCCCGATTCGACCACGACCGCGGATCACACCCACATAGCCGGTACGTCCGGCAAGGACTGGCGTGGCCTCTATCGCTTCAAGACCGGGTTCGGGGGCGAGATCGTCAAGTATCCTGAAGCTGTGGAGCGACAGTACGTTCCTGTGCTGCCCGCGCTGGCGCGCCGGCTTGGTTTCATCCCTGGATAGCGCATGAATCGCAACAACCAGACTTCTCGATCGGTCGCGCTCGGTGAGCTCGCGGCGGCGGTGCCGGGTGCCACGCTTCACGGCGCGGCTGACACCGCGATCGTCGACATCACCTATGACTCCCGCACGGTGGGGGAGGGCATGTTGTTCGCGGCGCTCGTCGGTGGCGATTTCGACGGGCACGACTACGTCGATCGGGCTGTGGCCAGCGGCGCCGCGGCTGTGCTGGTCGAGCAACCGATGCCGGTGGAGGTTCCGCAAATCGTCGTTCCGGATTCATCCCGGGGGGCGCTGGCGAAGGTGTCGCGCGCGTTTTTTGGCGATCCTTCGCGAGAGGTGACGGTGATCGGCATAACCGGCACCGACGGCAAGACGACCACCGCGGCGATGCTGGAGGGCATTCTGGCCGGTACCGGCCGGCAGGTCGGCGGCATCGGGACGGTCGGCATCCGCATCGGCGATGGCACCACTCACGATCTCGGCCACCAGACGACGCCGGAATCGGTGACGGTGCAGCGCGTCCTGCGCGAGATGGTCGATGCCGGAACCGAGTTGGCCGTCCTGGAGGCGACCTCGCACGGTCTCTCGACGCATCGGCTGGATGGCGTCCGCTTCGACGCTGCGGGTGTGACGAATATCACGAGGGAGCACCTCGAATTTCACAAGACGATCGAGAACTATCGCCGTGCGAAGGCAACGCTTCTGGAGCGAGTCGCGGCGGAGCGAGGCGTTGTCGTCCTCAACATCGACGACGAGGGTGCACGATCGGTCGCACCGTTTGCTGAAGGCGCGCAGGTATTGACGTACAGCGCGACCGGCGGCGATGCCGACGTGCGAGCCGAGCGCATCGACCATGCAGGTACAGGGGTGGCATTCGATGTTGTGGTGGGCGACATCGTCAGGCGGGTCGGCCTGCCCATGCCCGGCGCGTTCAACGTCGCCAATGCGCTTTGTGCGATTGCGCTGGCGAAGAGCGTCGGCGTGCCGCTCGACGCTGCCGCCCGGGCGCTTTCCGGCGCGAAGCCGGTTTCCGGACGGATGCAACCGATCGATGCCGGGCAGCCGTTTCGGGTGATCGTCGATTACGCCCACACGCCGGAGTCGATCCGCACGATCCTGGCGCTGCTGCGACGTCAGTATCCGCATGGCCGGCTCATCGTCGTCACCGGCAGCGCCGGCGAGCGTGATACGACCAAGCGGCCCCTGCAGGGTGCGGCCTGCGCAGAAATTGCCGATATCACGGTCGTCACGTCCGAGGATCCGCGCCACGAGGATCCGGAGGCGATCAACGAGGAGATCGTCGCCGGTGCGGTCGCGGCGGGAGCGGTGCGGGGCGAGACGGTGCTGGCGATCACCGACCGGCGCGAGGCAATTGTGCGGGCATTCGAGCTGGCGCAGCCGGGCGATTGCGTGTTGCTGGCCGGAAAGGGGCACGAGACAAGCATCATCTGGGGCTCCGAGCACGTGCCCTGGAACGAAGCCGCTGTCGCTGAAGAGGTGCTGCGGGAGATGTTCGGCGGGTAGCGGACCGACGGCATCCCGTAGCCCGGGCCGAGGTGCCCGGGGCTACGCGGTCATGATGTCTCAGTCATCGCTGGCGTTTTGTTCGCGGGCATTCAGTGCCGCGCCGATGGCGACGCCGATCGAGATGCCGATGGCGATGCCCACGCCGATGTTGTCCATCGCCACGCCGATTGCGCTACCGACGCCAATGCCCAGCGCGATGCCAATCGCAAGGTGTTGCGAGAAGGTGTCGCCGTTCTCGTTTTCGGGTCGTTCCGGGTCCGTCATCGTCGGTCCCCTTGCGTGATTGCTGTCCGGCGTACAGCTGCATGGCGCGCGGATTTACTCCGCCTGGAGCGCTTCCTCGGCTTCGGCAGCCTGCTGGGCAGCCCGGCTGAGCTCCTGCGACGCTTCCTCGACGAGGTCCTGACGGACAATCAGCCCGAGATCGTCGAGCTGCTGCTGGTCGACGCTGTCCGGCGCCTCGAACATCAGGTCGATGCCCCGCTGGTTCTTCGGGAAGGCCATCACTTCGCGGATGTTCTCCTCCTGCGCGAAGACCATGATCAGGCGGTCGATCCCGGGCGCGATGCCGCCGTGGGGTGGCGCGCCGTACTCGAGCGCGTCGAGGAGCGCGCCGAAGCGCTCCTGCTGGGCCGCTTTCGAGTGACCCATCATCTCGAAGATGCGCTCCTGCTTCGCCCGGTCGTGGATCCGGATGCTGCCGCCGCCGAGCTCGAAGCCGTTGCCGACGAGATCGTACTGCTTTGCTCGGACCTTGCCCGGGTCGGTGTCGAGCAGTGGCTCGTCCTTCTCGAAATAGCTCGAGAAGGGGTTGTGCGTGGCGTCCCAGCGCTGGCCTTCCTCATCCCACTCCAGCAGCGGAAACTCGACCACCCAGCAGTACGCCAGCACGTTCGGGTCGGCCAGCCCTAGGCGATCGCCGAACTCGAGCCGCAGCGTCGAAAGCGTTGCCGCCACGACGGCTGGCTGGTCCGCAACGATGAGGACGAGGTCGCCTTCGCTCGCGCCGATGCCGTCGGTGAGCGCGGTGATCTCCGCCTCGCTCAGGAACTTCGCGATCGGTGACCTGAGACCACTCTCCTGAAGCTGTATCGTGGCGAGCCCCTTCGCACCGGCGCGCTTCGCAAGCTCGGTCACCTCGTCGATCTGCTTGCGGGTGTAGCCGGCGCAGCCGGGCACGACGATGGCCTTGACCTGCCCGCCAGCGTCGAGAACGCCCTTGAACGCCTTGAACTCCGTCTGGTGCAGCGCGTCGGAGACGTCCTGGAGCTCCATGCCGAAGCGCAGGTCGGGGCGATCGTTGCCGAACCGCTCCATCGCTTCCTGATAGGTGATGCGCGGGAACGGGGTCTCCTGGATCGTCATGCCCGAGTACCGCTCGCTCAACTCGATGTAGAGCTGCTCGGTCAGGTTCATGATGTCGTCCTGGTCGACGAACGACATCTCGAGGTCGAGCTGGGTGAACTCCGGCTGGCGGTCGGCGCGATGCGCCTCATCGCGGAAGCAGCGGGCGATCTGGAAGTACCGGTCGAAGCCGGAGACCATGAGGAGCTGCTTCATCTGCTGCGGCGACTGTGGCAGCGCGTAGAACATGCCCGGGAACTGGCTGCTGGGCACGAGATAGTCGCGCGCGCCCTCGGGCGTGCTCTTGATGAGCATCGGCGTCTCGATCTCGAGGAAGCCGCGCGCGTCGAGGAAGTCGCGCATGTATTTGACCACGCGATGGCGCAGGATGATGTTGTCGGTCATGCGGCGGCGGCGCAGGTCGAGGTAGCGGTACTTCAGCCGCAACGACTCGTCGACATCGACCTCTTCGTTGATGTAGAAGGGCGGCGTCTTCGAAGCGTTGAGAATCGTGATGCCGTGCGCCTCGATCTCGATATCGCCGGTTGGCATCTTCGGGTTGGCGGTGCCCTCCGGGCGCTGGCGGACGAGGCCATCGATGCGGATGACGTACTCGTTGCGGAGGTCACCGGCGACGCTGTGGGCGTCCTCTTCGATCTCGGGATTGAAGACGACCTGGGTGATGCCGAAGCGGTCGCGCAGATCGATGAAAATCAGGCCACCGAGGTCGCGACGGCGATTGACCCATCCTTCCAGGGTGACGTTTTCACCGGCGTTGTCGAGGCGGAGCTCGCCGCAAGTCGTGCGATCGATCGCTTCTGGTCGAACATCGATGGCGGTCATGCCGTCTCCCTGGAATGAATGGTGGAAATTTCGTGTGGCCGAAAGGCGATTCGATCCCGTGTCGACCCGTACGGGTGATGCCCGTCACGACCCGTCGCGATCGGGCGCGCTCCTCACATGCCGTTCGAGGGCAGCCCGAAGGACGGTGTCCGGATCATCGCCAGCGTCAATGATACCCGCGATTGCGCCCATGAGCCGGTCGCCGGGGTCGTCGCTCTCCGTACCCGTGACGTCGATCGGATGCTTTTTCAGGACTCGCGCTGCCCGCTCCAGCGCCGGCATCGAGCGCGGC